>PMUF01000612.1 GCA_003167015.1 Chitinophagaceae bacterium
GCTGGTTGGCTGGCTGCTGGACTATTTTACCCGTCAGGGTGACAAGGCGCTGGGGTATAATCTTATTTTCCTCATCTGTGGATTAGCCTACCTGGTAGCTTGGCTGGTCATGCATTTTTTTGCACCCAAAATGACGAGGGTAGAGCTGGATTAGGGCCTTGTGCTCGATGCCCGGACTGTCAGTTCGGTGTTGAGGACACGGGTCTCGAACTTTTCCACCGGATGTTTACTTTCAATCAGCTGGATCAGCATTTCCATCGCTACCTGTCCCATCTCGAAGGCTGGTTGCCGGATGCAGGTCAGTGCAGGATGGAAGATGTCCGTGACCGGGGAGTTGGTGAACCCCACGATGCCCATGTCCTGGGGTACGCGGACGTTTTTCCGCGCCAGCGCGGCGAGGCAGCCAGTGGAGAGCTTATCGCTGGCCGTCACGATGGCGTCCGGGCGTTGCGTGAGTTTCAGCAGTGATTCTATTGCCGCGTCGGTTTCTCCTTCTATCAATCCGCCATACCTGCAATATTTGACAAGGGATTCGTCGAAAGGGATATGATGGTCGGCCAGCGCCGCTTTGTAACCGGCCAGTCTTTCCTTGGTGATGGACAGATGGGAGGAGATCGTGAGATGAGCTATGCGCCGGAATCCGGATCGGATGAGGTGTTCGGTAGCCTGGTAGGCGCCGTTGAAATTATTCGCGATCACTTTATGGGTGGCCATTTCCTCGGTGATCCGGTCGAAGAAGACGATGGGCAGCCCTTTGTCATGCAGCTTGTTGAAATGGGATAAGTCGGTGGTTTCTGTCGACAGGGAGACCAGCAGGCCATCTACGGAACGGGAAGCCAGGTATTGGGTGTTGGCGACTTCGCGTTCGAAGGACTCATGGCTTTGGGAGATGATCACATAATATCCCTTGTTATAGGCGACGGATTCGATGCCGTTGATCACCTGGGAGAAAAAATTGTTGGCGATCTCGCAGACGACGATGCCGATGGACCGGCTACGTTTTTCTTTCAGGCTCTGGGCGATGGGGTTGGGCCGGTAATTGAGCTTTTCGGCATATTCCAGCACCAGTTTACGGGTTTCGGCGCTGATCTCATAACTGTCCCTTAAGGCCCTGGAGACAGTGGAAGTAGAAAGGCCAAGCGCTTTGGCAATGTCTTTTATCGTAATGGCTTCGAATTTCATATTGATCTTCCGGCAATCGCACCTTCTCCCGAAATTAGTGTATTTTCGGACACCATAAATTGTTTGTCATGCTCTCCTATCCCGTTCGTATTGCATTGATAGCCGCTCTGGGCGGATTTCTGTTCGGTTTTGAAACTGTTGTCATCTCGGGAGCGGAGCAGACGCTGGAGCATCTGTGGCAGCTCAGTAAGCTTTCCCAGGGTTTTACTGTGTCTTCCAGCATCTTCGGCACTATTCTCGGCAGTCTCTTCGCCGGTGCGCAAGCCAAAAAATATGGCCGTAAAAAAGTGCTGCAAGTCCTGGCCATTCTTTTTATCATTGCTGCCCTGGGATGCGCCTTCGTATCCGCGTGGGGGTTATTTATTTGTTTCCGTATCATCGGCGGGCTGGCCGTGGGAGCCTCGTCCGTCGTCGCGCCCATGTACATCTCCGAGATCTCACCGGCGGCTCTTCGGGGCCGTCTGGCCGGTTCTTTCCAGGTGAATATCGTAGCGGGCATCGTCGTCGCCTATCTTACCAATTATCTTTTTACCCATCTTCAGCTGGTCGATTCCTGGCGCTGGATGCTGGGAGTGATGGTAGTGCCCTCCGGGTTATTTGCCATCCTGCTGCTCAGCATCCCCGAAAGCCCGCGCTGGCTCATCCTGAATAACCGGGAATCCCAGGCGCTTCCGATCCTGCAACGACTGGGCGAATCCAATACCAACGCCGCAGTGACCGCCATCCGGGAGTCGGTGAAAGAGCACCAGGAATCACTGTTCCAGCGCCGGTATACCAAACCCATTGTGTATGCCATGCTGCTGGCTATGTTCAACCAGCTATCCGGCATCAATGCCATCCTGTATTATGCGCCGCGCATCTTCGAACTGGCGGGTTTCAGCAAGAGCCAGTCCTTCAGTCAGCCGATCTATATCGGCGTGGCCAATCTCATCTGTACTTTACTGGCCATGACCATCATCGATAAATTCGGGCGGAAGAAATTGCTGATCATCGGGTCATTCGGGATGATCTTTTTTCTCAGCCTGACAGCATGGGCTTTTTCGGGTGACCCCTCCGGTAATAACCATTTGCTGTTGTACCTGATCGGCTTTATCGCTTTTTTCGCTTTTTCCCAGGGGGCGGTCATTTGGGTTTTCATTTCCGAGATCTTTCCGAATGCCGTCCGGTCGCAAGGGGGATCGCTGGGGAGCTCCACGCACTGGATCATGGCCTGGATCATTACCACTGTCTTCCCTTATATTGTGGAAGGCCATCAACTGGGTGGATTTTATTCTTTTGTCTTTTTTGCCATTATGATGTTCCTGCAGCTGATCTTTATCTGGCGTGCCATGCCCGAGACAAAGGGGCGTACCCTGGAAGAGATACAAAAGGACCTGGGCATCGCATAGACTGATTACTATGTCATCGTTAAAAATAGGCTTATTTGGTATTGGCCTCGATACATACTGGGGGCAGTTTCCGGGGTTGCAGGCCCGTCTGGAAGGTTATTTGAACGATATCCACGATCAATTGTCGGTTATTCACCCCGATATTGTCAATGCAGGACTGGTCGATAATGCCGACAAGGCTTTCGCAGCCGGCAGCCTGTTCCGGCGTAATGAGGTGGAT
>PMUF01000086.1 GCA_003167015.1 Chitinophagaceae bacterium
AGCGTCTTCAACTCCGGCACATCAAACCCCCAATGACTGTTCAGAAAGCCCAGCGTACACCGCGGCGGCATCGGCGCGTGCCCCGTCAAATCGGCCAGCGCGCTGATCGAGCTCAGCGGACTTCCGACCATCACAAAGAACTCCATCTCCTTGCGCGACCCATGCTGAAAACGCACATCCTTTCCATCAACCGCAACAAGCTGCTGAGTCTCAGCGGCCTGGACAATGTGGTCACCAGCAATATAGGTTCGGCCCAGACCGGGGTATCCATTTTGAAGGTAGGCAAGCCGCTGGGAGAGTTCTATGGCTACAAATACCTGGGCACCTGGAAGACGAACGAAGCTGCGGAGGCGGCTTTATACGGCAATGTACCGGGCGATGGCAGATATCTCGATGTACTCGGGACTCATACGATCAATGCCACCGACGATGAGATCCCGATCGGTAACGGCGCCCCGAAATATTCTTTCTCCTGGAACAACAACGTCACTTTCGGCAATTTTTCGCTGGCAATGCTGTTCTATGGCACGCATGGCAACCAGATCTATACCGGTACGCTGTCCTATACGTATGGTGGACTCGGCGATGCCCGCAATGCGACCAACCGCGGTATCCTGGATATATGGACGCCGAACAACCAGTCGAATATTCCGCACTGGAGCGCGACGAGCCCGATCATCATCAACAGCAGCCGGTGGGTTTACGATGGCAGCTATATCAAGCTGAAGAATATCGCGCTGACCTATCATTTCCCGCAGAGCTGGTTCGGCACTGCGATCAAGAACCTGGAGGCCTATGTCAGCGGTCAGAACGTATTCACCATTACCAAATATCCCGGCTATGATCCTGAGATCAGCAACATGACCAACGGTATCACCCAGGGTCTGGAGACAGCGACCATTCCGAATCCGAGATCGGTCACTTTCGGCATCAGGGCTGGTTTCTGATTATTAACCCATTATTTAAACGATCAACATATGAACTTCAAATATTTCATTCCTACTGCATCGATTGTCCTTTTGTTGGGGACTGGTTGCCAGAAACTCAAAGAAGATCCCAAGGCGGATCTTACTCCCGGCACCTATTTCAAAACGCAATCCGATCTGGATGCTTCCGTCGCTGCCATATATACTGAGTTGACGCCGGACTATTCCTTCGGATTCACTACCCGTATGACCGCCTGTTTCGGTGCAGACGATCTGACGACCGATCCGGGTCTGAATAAACAGGATATGCGCGCATTCGACGAACTGAACGGCGCCAGCATCAATCCCAGTCTGCTGAACGAATGGCAGGGACCCTGGGCCGCAGTCTACCAGGCCAACAACGTGCTGGCCAACTATCAGAATGTTCCGGGTTCGACAACGCAGGCGCTGCAGCAATCCGCAGGGCAGGCCTATTTTCTGAGAGCGTTCTCTTATTACTACCTGGTACGGATATTCGGCCCGATCCCTGATATCACGACACCGATCAGTGCATCTGACCGGCCTCCCCGCGACTCCGTCTCCACGATCTATGCTACCATCGTCAGCGATCTGACGATAGCCGCATCATGGCTGCCTCCCACCTGGAGCGGTGCACCCGGCCGGGCTACCTCCGGCGCCGCCCGATCACTGCTGGCCGACGTCTACCTGACGATGGCCGGCTGGCCTTTGAACGAGACCCAGTATTATGCGCAGGCCGCTGCCGAGGCCGATACCGTCATGAATTCCGCTGTCTATTCCCTTGAGCCTGATTTCAACACCGTCTTCACGACGAACAATGGTTCTGAATCCATCTTTGCCCTGCAGTTCGATGTAACGGGTGGCAATCCTGAACGGAGCTATGGCAGCTCTTCGGTACCGTTGGACGAATCGGGCCTCGATGGCTCTGGCGGGTGGGACGATTATTATCCCGAAATCAATTTTTATCTCAATTCGCCGAAATGCTACCGGTCGTATTGCACGTATTACGATACGCTCAAGCTGTTGAATACTGCTACCAAGACCTACACGCTTGTTCCCTGGAATTCTCCGTTGACGCATGCCGGCCATCCTTATTACAAGAAATTCCGGCACGGGCTGGTGACGGGAGGGGTTGCTGACGGTGTAAATGAGACGGATTCCACCATTCTCTCTATCAATCCCAGCACCAATAAGGCCATGGACTTTATCCGGTACCCGCTGGTACTGCTGGACTATGCCGAAGCGGACGATATGGCCTCGGGAAGTCCGTCGGGTGCAGACTATAATGCCGTCAACCTGGTCCGGGCCCGCGCCGGTCTGCCCAACCTGACGCCAGGTCTTTCGCAGACGGCCTTCCGCGACTCGGTGGTACAGGAACGTGCATGGGAATTTGCCGGAGAGAGCGGCGTGCGCTGGTACGATATTGTGCGGCTGCAAATGCTGCCTCAGATCATTGCTGCCCGCAGTCCTTTGGAAAACGCCATCAATTCGTCTAATCCGCTCGCTACGCGTTATCTCGCGCCGATACCCATCGCCGATATGGACAATGATCCCAACTGGACGCAGAACGCAGGGTATTAATAAATAATTTCTTAATGAAGCATTACATATTCTACAGGACGGCGGTTGTTGCCGTCGTCCTGTTTTCCGGCACCTGGCTGCAGGGCGCCGCTCAATCCGCTGCTCAATCTTCCGCTGCCTATATCGATCCTACTATCGGCAATGTGGGCCATTTGCTGGAGCCGACCCGTCCCACGGCTCATTTGCCCAATCAACCTGTCCGCGTCTATCCTATCCGGAAAGATTACCTGGATGAAGAGATCACCTGTTGGCCGCTGACGGCAGTCTCGCACCGGCTTGGAGAGGCGTTTGCGCTGCGGCCCGCCACCGGACCGGTCCGGTCCGACAGCTGGGACAGGCGGATGGCCTATGATCATGATCTCGAGGTTACGCGTCCCTGGTACTATTCCACTTATCTGACAGATAACGGGGTCACCGTAGAGTTCACCCCCGGCCGGTTCACGGGCTATTACCGCTTTACCTTTCCGGCCAATGCCACCCCTTCCATCCTGCTGGACATGTTCAACGACGAAGAGTCTTCATGGCATTTCGATGCCGGTTCACAGGTGGCAGGGATGCAGACATGGCAGGGAGGCGTCAAGGTCTATATGTATGGGACATTCAGTGTCGCAGGGTTGACCGGTTTCCCGGATGGCAGCCATCGGAAATCTTACATTACTTTTCCCGCCGGCACCACCAGTGTCGGCCTTAGATATTCCATCAGCTTTATCAGCGCTGATCAGGCTAAAAAGAATTTCGATGAGGAGATCAGGGGTAAGTCCTTCGATGAAGTGAAACAGCATGCAGAGGCTGCCTGGTCCGGTGCCATGGGGCGTATCCGGGTGGAAGGCGGCACGGAGGCCCAGCGGAGGTCTTTTTATACAGCGCTTTACCGTTGTCACGAACGGATGGTAGACATCACCGAGGATGGCCGCTATTACAGCGGATATGATCATCGCGTCGAGACTGACCCCCGCCCTTTCTATGTCGACGACTGGTCGTGGGACACCTATCTTGCGCTGCACCCGCTGAGGGAAATCCTGCATCCCGCACAGGAAGAAGACATGCTGCAGTCATACGTGCGGATGTACCAACAGTCCGGCTGGATGCCGACTTTTCCTGTGCTGTTCGGTGATTACGCCTGCATGAATGGATTCCACTCTTCCGTTATCTTCCTCGACGCCTGGCGCAAAGGGCTTCGGCATTTCGATATTCAGGGCGCTTATGAAGGCATGCGAAAAAATGCTACCGACGCCACGCTGTTGCCCTGGCGCAACGGGCCTGCTACTTCTCTCGATAGCTTTTATCGCAGCAAGGGCTATTTCCCTGCTCTGAAGCCCGGAGAAAAAGAGACCGTGCCGGAGGTGCATCCTTTTGAAAGGCGGCAGGCCGTAGCCGTTACACTGGGCGCCTCCTTCGATGACTGGGCCTTGGCGCAGCTGGCCAAAGATCTCGGCAAAACCGCAGATGCGCAGACTTTTGCACCCCGGGCACGAAATTATGCCAATCTCTGGGACAGCCAGAAGGGGTTCTTCTTTCCGAAAGACGACAAGGGTGACTGGATCGACATCGATCCCGCCTTCGATGGCGGCCCCGGCGGACGTGACTATTATGACGAAAACAACGGCTGGACCTATCTCTGGCAGGTGCAGGAGGACATTCCCGGGCTAATCGGCCTGATGGGGGGCCGCCAGGCTTTCGTCAGCCGTCTCGATCAGCTGTTTCGTGAAGACCTGGGCCGCAGCAAGCAGGAGTTCTGGAATAAATTTCCCGATGCCACCGGGCTGGTCGGGCAGTTCTCCATGGCCAATGAACCTTCCTTCCATATCCCTTACCTCTATAACTATGCGGGCGCGCCCTGGAAGACGCAGCAGATGGTCCGGCTACTGTTGTCCACGTGGTTCCCCGACAATATCTTCGGTATCCCGGGCGATGAAGACGGTGGCGGCATGTCGGCCTTCGTAGTCTTTTCTTCCATGGGCTTTTACCCGGTGACGCCGGGCCTTCCTGTCTATACCATCGGCAGCCCCGTATTCAGCCGGGTGACCATTGCACTGGACAACGGCAAACAATTTACATTGATCGCCCACGACTGTTCCGGGGTCAACAAATACATTCAAAGTGCGCGGATCAACGGCGTCGCGCTGACATCGCCCTGGTTCACGCACAAGCAATTGATGGATGGGGGTACAATCGAATTGCAAATGGGACCTAAACCGAATAAACAATGGGGAGCCGACGCTGCCATACCTACGGAATAATTTTTATTACGCTGCTATCGGTGTCCGTTGCGGGTGCTGCGCAGGACGGCCATACTGCCGCCGCGTCCGCTGCGTCCGATTATCGTTTCGATTCCACGATCTCGCGCGCGGTACTTGACAATTATCTTTCCCGGTCGATCTCCATGGAGGGCCTGCTCAATGGCCGTGGCGACTTCGACGACAATATCCGGATGCTCGATCATCTCGACGCTAAATTCATCGGGCGTAGTATCTGCCTGTGGGGCCGGGAAGGGCAGCTGCTGGATAATTTTGCCCGCGCGAAAGTGCAGGTGCCGAAAGTCCTGGCCCATGACCCCGATCGTATCCTGGAGGCCTGTATCTTCGAGATCGTCACTGCCCAGGTGGAGCAGGTGCCCGTGCCCGGCTGGGCCTTCAGCGCCCTGGGCATGCCCGTAGAGCAGCGTAATTTCCGTTATGAGGATATGTTGTATGTCGATGGACGTTTTCATGACCAGTGGGGAAAGGGTGGCTCTGTACCCGACGTCAGCCGGCCGGAAACGCGGCTTTGGATGTTCTTTCTGGCAGCCTCCTATATCGACCTCGGCTTCGAGGCCATCCATTATGGCCAGGTCGAGCTGATGAACAAGAACGATACCGATCTCAGCTATTGGTCACAGGTATTCACGCTGGCGCGTGCATATGCCCGGGTGCATGCCCGGCGGCACATGCTGCTTTGCGATGCCCATACCCCGGGCGGGGGATTCCTGAAAGACGGCAGGCTGCTGCTGGATTTCCATGCCTTTCCCTTGCGGATAAAAGAGATGCCCGACACTCCACAGGCCGCTATCCTGGAACTTGGGTTCTCCGACGGCCTTTACCGCAGGAGCAAAGGCGGTATAACCCCCAGCGGATGGACCTGTGAGAGCCTTCCTTACCTCGTGGAGTTCGATAATTACGGTGTCAGTAAAGGGCCAGGTCAGCCCGGTCAGGGCCATGGCGGGTTCGACTGGATCTGGGGCTATGATGAGATCACCTGGTTTGCGCATCAAACCCTTTCCTACCGCAGCAACTGGCTGCACTATGCCTTTAATTGGGTACACCAGGTCGATACTAATGCACATCTTGAAATGCCCGGCAGCCGGACTGAAACCTCTCCGCTGGATCACAGACGGTGGTACTACGCCAACGATCCCAGCCCGGCCGTGCCGGAGGGCCTGGGCGATGAAGAAGCCATCCTGGCGATATGGTCTGCGGCCTTCCCGGTCCGGCGCCCCTGAAAGTCCCCTTGCGTCACTTTCAATAATTTGCCTGTCAATAAGTTAGGTATCAACGTTCTTACTGAAAAAATTCTATCTTTACCATAGCTTATGAAGAGGTTATTATTTTGTATTGCTGCTATACTATCGATACCCGCAAGCGATTTTGCCCAGTCTTATGGATTGGTCTTCAGAAGTCATGAAGTAGTGCAGGAAAAAAGGACGTCACTCGATCTATCCCCGGATGACTCGCTGTGTTTTGGTAAAGACTTCGATCTGTCCTTCGATATAAATTTCCTTCCCCGGCACGAGATCTATTTTGGCTATATCTTCCGCATCATTGCCGTAGGCAATGGTGGCAACGATCAGAACGTCGACCTTATCTATAATCAGGCTACCCGCTCTTTCAGGGTCATCATCGGCGAAAACTTTTCCGGCATCAGCTTTTCCGTCGACAGTCTGCGACTTTACAGGGACTGGAACAATATTGCGCTGCACTGCGACCTCGATAAACATTTGCTGCAATTCAACCTCAATGGCCGGTTAGTGGGCTCCAATTCCATTCCCGCGACAGGCAATTGTTTTAAATTCCTGTGGGGAGCGAATGATTTCAGAAAATTCAGGACCCGGGATATTCCGCCCATGCAAATCAAGGATATCCGGCTGTCGGGTAATGGCAGCCTCAAATATTACTGGCCTCTCGATGAGACTAACGGCGATCTCGCATTGGACAGGACCAGCCATCGGTCTGCCGGGATCAGGAACCCCATATGGTTGAAACCAAAACACCAGCAATGGGACCTGGTCGGATCGTTCAGCATCAACGGCTATGCGGGGGTAGCCTATAACCCCAGGCAGGACCGGCTGTTCATCACGGGCTCAGATTCACTGGCCGGCTATACCTTCACGAAAGACGGCTATGCCATGGAGTGGATACCCAACCATCACATGGATCTGCCGCTGGGCCATCAGAGCATTTATGATACGGTCAGCGATAAGCTGTACGATGTAAATATCGACCGAAAGAGTGTTGCGAACTTTGTCTTCGCCAATAAGCAATGGAGCCAGTCTTACCCCAGCGGCCCGCTGACAGAATACTGGCATGCCAATAAATTCATTTCGGCTCCTGATACTTCGTTGTATGTTATCGGGGGATACGGCCAGCTGCGGTATAAGAACCTGGTACAGCGGTATCACTTCGCCACCCGGCAATGGGATACTATCCGGACTTCCGGTGAATACCTGCCACCCCGCTATCTCGCCGCGCTAGGCACCGATCCGCAAGGGAAATATGCCTACATCGTCGGCGGTTATGGCAGCCAGACAGGCGACCAGATGCTGGACCCGCGTAACTACGATGATCTCTTCCGTTATGATATCCGTAAGCGGTCGTTCAAAAAGATCTGCAGTCTGAAGTCTTCGTCCTACCCGTTAACTTTTGCCAATCATCTCGTCATTGGCCCGGCGCCCGATGCCTGGTATGGGCTGCTGTTCGCGAACGATTCCTTCAACTCCAAGCTCCAGTTGGTAGAAGGATCGCTGATCGATTCGACTATCCGGCCCGTCGGCAATACCATTCCTTACAATTTCCATGACATCCAGTCTTTTGCTGACTTATATTATTCTCCGCAAAGCAACAAATTGATTGCCGTAACCTTGTTCTATTCCAGCATAGGAGATAAGGACCACAATACACAAGTCCGCATTTATACGCTGGACTATCGGCCGGAGCCTATGCAGGCCGTAACGTTGACGCTTTCTTTTCCTGTCGCCCGGCGTAGTCCCTGGATGATGATATTCCTGGCAGTTATAGTGGTGATCCTGGCCGTCATCGTCATCATCCGGCTGCGCGGTAGCCGGCGACGGGATACCGGGTCATTCGTGAACGGCTCCGCGCCGGTGGTGCAACCGCCGTCTGCTTTGCAATCGGTTCCATCTCCCGGCCATGCCTCCGGGCCATTGACGTCCGCCATTTATCTTTTCGGTCCTTTCCAGGTATTCGATAAGGAGGGGCATGACAGCACCCGGCTGTTTACCCCACTGTTAAGGGAACTCTTTCTGATCATCAGCATTTACACTATCCGTAACGGGCGGGGTATTTCTTCCGAGGGGCTGAATGAGATCCTGTGGCATGATAAAGCGGAAAAGGATGCCAAAAACAATCGCAGCGTCAACCTGGCGAAGCTGAAACCCATCCTGGAGAAGATCGGCAACTGCATTATCAACAAGGAGTCGGGCTATTGGCAATTGCAGGTACTGGATGACACCTACGTGGACTATAAACAATGTGTCACGCTGCTGCCGGAGACGACGGTTCCCGATGCGCAGCATCTGCATGCGCTGGTCAACATCATCAAAAGAGGGCCTTTTTTGCAGCAAACCGACTACAACTGGCTCGACGATATCAAGTCAGAGGTTTCCAACGGCGTCATCGATCGTTGCCTGGGTTATCTCAGTCATCATGATATCACCGAAAACCCCGAGTTTACCATCGAGATCGCCAATTGTATTTTCTTTTTCGACCAGTTGAACGAGGACGCCCTTACTTTCAAATGCAAGAGTCTCATCCTGCTTAAACGGCATAACCTGGCCAGCAACACCTATCTGAAATTTGTAAAAGATTATAAAGATATCTACAGCGCGGACTTCGAAAAGTCTTTCCAGGAGATTATAGCCTAAAATCCGGCCGTTAATCGAACATTAACCGCCTGGTTAACCGGTGGATCGTTTATTTGTAACTGTTTCTCATCTAAATGCTTGTTGTGTGAATAAACATTTATCTCTNNGCTGCAACCCATTGCATTCGATCAACGTCCGCCTTATAAAGATCCTCACCTGGCTGTCAGCCGGCGGGTCGAAGACCTGCTGTCGCGGATGACCGTCGAGGAAAAGATCCGTCAACTGGACATGTATTGGGGCAAGGAGGTAGCGGAGATGGACGGACCCAAAGCCGACGGACCCAGAGCTGACGGACATGAAGCTGCGTCGTGGTCCCCCGCTAAGACAGCCGCCTCTTTCAGCACACTTGGCGCGGGCTCCGTACACGACCTCTATCCCCTAACGGCGGATATCACCAACAGTATCCAGCGCTATGCCATGGAGAAGACCCGACTGGGTATCCCTGTCCTCTTTATTGAAGAAGGGCTGCATGGCTACAGTGGCCTGGGCAGTACTTCCTTTCCCATTCCGCTGCAGTTATCCGGCGCCTGGGACACAACACTGTTATATGAGGTGGGTCGTACTATTGCGACGGAGACCCGGGCCCATGGCATCGACATGCTGTTGGAGCCAGTGCTGTGCCTGCCCCGTGATCCGCGCTGGGGCCGCACGGAAGAGACCTATGGAGAGGATACATACCTGGATGCCCGCAATGCAGTCGCGATGGTGAAAGGCCTGCAGGGTAAGGGCGTCGATCAGCCCGATGCCGTCATCGCAGAGCCCAAGCATTTTGCTGTCCATGGCGTTCCGGAAGCAGGCAGCAATACTGCTCCGGTTAATATGGGCGAACGGGAAGTGCGAAGCTCCTTCCTGCCTGTTTTCGAGGCAGCGGTGCGCGAAGGTGGGGCGCTGTCGATGATGGCCGCCTATAGCGAGCTGGACGGCATCCCTTGCGTGGACAACAAATGGTTACTGACAGATGTGCTGCGCAAGGAGTGGGGTTTCAGCGGCTTCGTGCTCTCCGATCTCGGCGCCATCAAGATGTCTATGGAGACTCATCATGTGGCGGCATCGGTACCGGATGCGCTGGCCCAGGCTTTAAAGGCAGGCCTCGATATGCAGTTTTACGACTGGCCTCACGACGAATTCATGACGGCGATGAAGACAGCCCTGCGGCAGGGCCTGCTGACGGCGGGACAGCTCGACCGTGCTGTCGGGGACGTTTTGCGCGTGAAGTTCCTGCTGGGCCTCTTCGATCATCCCTATACGGACGTAAGCCTGCGGGCCAGGGTGCTTCATACGCCAGCCCATCAAGAACTGGCCTTTAAAGCCGCAGCAGAGAGCATCTGCTTGTTGAAAAATGAAGGAGGCCTGTTGCCATTGCGCAGCGATATACACAACGTCGCCGTTATCGGCCCCCTGGCTGCCAGCACTTATCCCGGCGGATACTCCAATCCGCAGGCCGCGTCCATCTCTATCCTTGAGGGTCTCAGACAACGCGCCGGCGCCTCTCTTTCTATCCGTTATGAGCAGGGTTATTCTGCGGATAGTGCCGCGGCTGACCCTCTGCCGGTGGCGATCGATGCCGTAAAGGCCGCCGACGTGGCCATTGTCGTGCTGGGTGAAGAGCCTGCGATCGTCGGGGAGGGGAAAGACCGTGCGCACCTGGAGCTTGGCGAACAGCAGATGCGGCTGATCAGAGCCGTTAGCGCTACCGGGAAGCCTATCGTCGTGTTACTGGCCAATGGCCGGCCGTTGTGCATCGACTGGGTAGCCGCCCACGTGCCTGCTATTGTAGAGACCTGGTTTTCAGGGGAGCAGGGCGGTCT
>PMUF01000546.1 GCA_003167015.1 Chitinophagaceae bacterium
CCGGCTGGTATCGGGCGAGGAGAAGATCCGCAAGCCATTCCCCGAGATCTACCGCCTGCTGATCGATCGTTTCCATATCGATCCGACGAAAGCCATTTACGTAGACGACAATATCCGCAATGTGCTGCCGGCCCGGGAACTGGGCTTTCACGGAATCCATTTCCGGACGCCGGAACTGTTCAGGGAAGAATTGAAAGGATTGGGGGTGCTGTGACCGCGCCCGAGCGGGCCGCCCGGGGCCCCCGCGCCGGCCGCCGCGAAGCGGCGGCCCTATTTCAACACCTGAAAAACGATCAGGCTCATCACATACGCCAGCCCCGTCATATAGACCAGCTGGATGAGCGGCCATTTCCAGCTACGCGTCTCGCGCCGGACGACGGCGAGCGTGCTCATACACTGCATGGCCAGCACATAAAAGATCATGAGGGATACGCCGCTGGCAAGGGTATAGACGGGACTTCCGTCGTCGCGCCGGGCGGATTGCATGCGCTGACGCAGGGTCTGCTGATCGGCATCCTTCCCGCCTTCGACACTGTACAGGGTGGCCATGGTGCCGACAAAGACTTCGCGGGCCGCAAAAGAAGTGATTAGCGCAATGCCGATCTTCCAGTCATAGCCCAGGGGATGGATCACCGGTTCGATGATATGGCCGAGTCGGCCGGCATAAGAGTTTTCCAGCATCGCCGATTGTTTTGCCTTGTCCAGTTCAGCCGCCTGCGCAGGATGCTGCTGTTCCCGCGCATCATAGCTGGCTGCAATGGACGCCATCCTGCCGCCAGGACCAAAGCTGCTCATCGCCCACAGGATCAGGCTGATGACCATGATCACCTTCCCGGCATCCATGACGAATGTTTTGGCCTTATTGATCATCGTGACGACAACATTATTCCAGCGCGGCGCCCGGTAGATCGGCAATTCCAGGATAAAAAAGCTTTTTTCCTTCAGCTTGATAAACCATTTCGCCACATAGCTGACGATCATGGCCATGACCACCCCCAACATATACAGCGCCATCATCACCAGCCCTTGCAGGCTGAAAATGCCGAGGACGTCTTTTCGCGGGATCACCAAAGCGATCAGCATGGTATATACCGGCAGGCGGGCGCTGCAGCTCATCAGCGGGGTAATGAGAATGGTCAGGAGCCGTTCTTTCCGGTTCTCGATATTCCGGGCGCTCATGATGGCAGGTATCGCGCAGGCAAATCCGCTGATCATCGGCATGACGCTTTTCCCGTTCAGCCCCACTTTCCGCATGAGCTTATCCGTTAGAAAGCTGATGCGGGCCATATAGCCGGTATCTTCCAGGATAGTGATCAGCCCGAATAAGATCATGATCTGGGGAACGAAAACGAGGATGCCGCTGAGGCCGGCCAGGAGACCGTTGACCAGCAGGTTGCTCCACCACACGGTGGGCAGGTGTTGTCCCAGCCATCCGCCCAGATGAGAGAAGGTCCAGTCGATAGCGTCCATGGGGAACTGGGCCATCCAGAATACGCTTTGGAAAAGTAGGAAGAGAACACCCAGCAGGATGATATAGCCCCAGGTCCGGTCGAGGAACAGCTTATCCAGCCGTTCGGTGAACAGGGTCTTTTCCAGGGGGTCCGGCTCGGCGACGGTATGTTGCATGATCTGTTTGATCTTGCTGTAGCGCGCGAGGATTTCTTCGGCCTGGGTGCGGGTGTGATTGAAATTGTGGGTGGATTCGATATGTTCGACGCCCGATTGGACAGCCGTGGTGAAATCAAAATGTTCGTGGTTGATCAGGTAGTGAATAGCCGTATAATTGCTGATCTCGGGGAAGAGCTGTTTGACTTCCTGGATGGCGCCGGCGGCCAGGCCCTGGTTGCTGATGAAGTCCCGCGGAGGAACATTGTTGAGCTGGCGGGCCCGCCATTCGACGACTTTTTTCAGCTGGGGAATGCCTTTGTTCTTCCGGGGATTGACCACCACGATGGGGATCCCCAGCTCTCTTTCCAGGCCTTCCACATCGATCTCGATGCCTTTCTGCCCTGCCAGGTCCATCATCGTCAGCGCGACCACTACCGGTATTTTGAGATCGATGATCTGCGAGCAGAACAGGAGGTTTCTTTTCAGGTTACTGGCATCTACCAGCAGGATGACCATATCGGCTTGTACGGAAGGGTCCTGGTTCAGCAGCACCTTGTAGGTTACCCATTCGTCGGCCCGTTTCGGATAGAGGCTGTAGGTGCCGGGAAGATCGATGATATTGGCTTTGAGGCCCGGGGCAAGATCGCAATTGCCGCTCTTTTTGTCGACTGTCACGCCGGGGAAATTGCCTACTTTCTGGTTAAGACCGGTGAGGGCGTTGAACAGAGAGCTTTTCCCGCTATTGGGATTGCCTACCAGTGCAATATGGAGGTTATTTTTTTTCAAACCGGGACCCGGAGCCCGTTTCGGGCAAGGGAGCACAAAGGTAGGGGGTTTGGCGGGCGAGCACTTACGAAATGCGGAAGAGGTTTATCATGCTTCTTATAGAATGATTAATTTACCGTTCTCGTAAAGCGGCAGCACTGGCGCGGAGTCCGGCGTCAGGCAATAGCGGATATCTTTTTCCAGTCCGTAATTGTTCAGCCGGTGGTAATGACTGGCATTCCTGTCCTTCATGAACTGGAACAGGTCATTCCTGGCGTCGAGGTAGATGGTCTCCGCTATCTGGGAAGAGTCGCAATTGATATGGAAATGCTCTTTGACCTGGTTGATGACGGCTCCGGCGAATAATTGGTCTTCGATATTGACCTTGTCCTTCCATGCGGCGCAGGCGAGTACAACAGGCTGATTCTGAGCGATTAAATAACTACAAACGGCCCCAAGATTGGGGAAGGAGCCGGTGATGATCTGTTCGGCGCCTCTGTCCAGGGCCATGTGCAGCAATTTGGTGCCATTGGTGGTGGTCAGCACCAGCGTTTTGCCACCGATGAAATCCCGGGGATATTCGAAAGGAGAATTGCCATGCTCCAGTCCTTCTGCGATCATTCCATCCCGTTCACCGGCAGTGATACCGTCGATTTGGCGACCCAACTCGATACATTTGGCGACGCTGTCGACGGGGATGACACATTTCGCTCCATTATAAAGGGCAGTCGCGATGGTCGATGTAGCGCGAAGAACGTCAATGATCACTACGACGGCATGGCTCACATCATATAAATGCAGCAAGGCAGGGGACAGCGCTGTATATAAGGCGGGTTTCGAATTTGTCATAATATGTTCCGGGAAAGCGATAAACGCAAATGTAGGGGATCGAAGGCTCTTATTTGTCCAAAATGAATTTCCATTTTTCTGATTCTGCGTATTCTTTGATCATCTTGTTACGTATTTCCAGCAAGTTTTTCATATACCGGGTGAGGAACAACCTTTCCGCCAATTTACCCAGGGTACCATACGGCGATTCGAAAGTGAACAGATCGATGAGCAGTGTCCCGTTGGCAATGGTCTTGAAATGATGTTCGTGCCGCATACTTTTAAAATCTCCCGCGACCATTTCATCCGTGAACGACAGCGGCGGGGTCATTGCTGTGATCTTTGACTTCAGGATCCTTGTCTTCCGAAGGTGTTTGGCCTTCCAGGTGACTGTTTCGTCTAATCCGATCAGGCCGCTGGTTGTTCCGGCGATAGCCTGTTCCCCGGTATGGGCCATAGATTTGCGGTGCAGTTCTATGCTCCGGGCGAGGTCAAAGACCCGCTGTGCCGGTGCTGCGACAAAGGTTGTCAGGTGAATCGTTGGCATTTTCTTGTTAATAGGTGTGGATAGTCTCCTGCGGACCAGCGGGTCGGCCGGCCGCAATTATCAAGAAAAAATCATTCCAAGCTTGTCACCCGGCCTAAAAACCCAGGAATTTGTCTGGATGCGTTCAGCTGAAGGGAAACTTGACGACTTTAGCCTGTAAGAGTTTATCCCGTACTTTCACGTAAATCTTTGTATCGATGCCGGCAAATGCTGTCCGGACATAGCCGATTCCGATGGCCTTGCCGAGAGAAGGGCTCTGCGTCCCGGAAGTCACCCTGCCGATCACGGCGCCGGAGAAATCCTTGATCTCATAATCATGGCGGGGAATGCCTTTTTCCACCATTTCGAAGCCGACCAGTTTCTGTACGGGTCCGGCGGCCTTTTGTCCTTCGAGTATCGGGCGGGCGGTGAAATCCTTGGTAAATTTCGTGATCCAGCCCAGACCGGCTTCCAAGGGGGAAGTGTTGTCATCGATATCATTACCGTAGAGACAATACCCCATTTCAAGCCGAAGGGTGTCCCTGGCCCCCAGGCCAATAGGCTTAAGTCCCTGGGGTGCGCCGATGTCGAAGATCTTCTTCCATATCTTTTCGGCAGCCCCGTCCTTATCCTCGAAATAGATTTCGATGCCCCCGGCGCCGGTATAGCCTGTAGCGCTGATAATGACATTATCCACGCCGGCAAAGGTGCCTTTGACGAAAGTATAATACGTGAGATTGAGGATATCGACAGGGGTCAGCACCTGCATGATCCTGGTGGCATTGGGCCCCTGGATGGCCAGCAGACAGGTCTTATCGGAAATATTATGCATTTCCGCGCCGCGGGTATTGTGGGCGGAGATCCATTTCCAATCCTTTTCTATATTCGAGGCGTTGACGACCAGCATGTAGGCCTTGTTGGGTTCCAGGCAGTAGACGATGAGGTCGTCGACGATGCCGCCCTTTTCATTGGTCAGGGCGCTGTATTGCGCCTTGCCGGCAGTCAGTTTGGCGGCGTCGTTGGTGGTGACGCGTTGGATCAGGTCCAGGGCATGTTCGCCCTTCACGATGAATTCCCCCATGTGGCTGACGTCGAAAATTCCGGCATTGGTGCGTACCGCCTGGTGCTCGTCATTGATACCGGAGTAGCTGATGGGCATGTTATAGCCTGCGAATTCGGCCATTTTGGCGCCGAGCGCCAGGTGGAATTGCGTGAAAGGCGTACTCTTCATGGATTGTTTTTGAGCCGCAAATGTATGGAAAAAGGTCGGACGACCCGCCGCCAACCATGACAACCCTACCGGCAAAAAGAGTCCCCCCGCAGACGCGGGGGGACGTATTCCAACTTCAACCAACGAGAGAAGTTTAAAAGGTATGGACCAGGGCCGTTAAAAGGCCGAGCTCTCCCCGGTAAGGCACGGTCAGCATAGTCGTGCTTTTGATCGCCGGTGAATCGGAATTGTTTTTATGGGCGGGTTTCTCGGGTCCCTGGTAGCGGTAGCCGGGGTGCTGTTCGGGCTGCGCAGGTTGGTCCGGCCGCTCTTTTTGTTCGGGTCGTTCTTTTTTCTCGGGCTGCTCAGGTTGTTCGGGTCGTTCTGCGCGATCCATCCGGCTGGACCGGACGAGCCCGGTAGCCGTCATCGTATATTCTACATTGCTGTTCCAGGCGTAGGTGTTGTCGAGGTCGGTTTGATCTTCCCAGCTTTCCTCGTCCCCATCGCTCCAGTGGATATGGCGGTGATTGCCGCTGAGGTTGAACCACCGGAAGGACCTGATCGAATTGTCGATGATGATCCTTTTACCGACCGGGACCGAGATGGCGACCAGTACCTGCTGGTTACGGAATTTTTGGTTTTGGCTGATGGCGAACCCTGCCGGAAGGCTGAGAACGCTGTCGGATTGCTGGACAGGGTAGGAGATCTGCTGTGCGAGCTCCGAGGCGGTCCGGGAATTATCGCTGCGGCTGAAGCGGTATAGCTTAACATGATATTGAGCGTCATCGCTTTTCAAAACGTCGACCTTGATGGTGGTCAGCAGGATGCTGTCGTCATTAAGAGCGTAGAAAGGCGCACGACGCTTCCAGTCCCAGTCGTCATCATTGAACCACCAATCGGTGTCATAGACCCGGCTGGGGCGGGGCGCCGACCTGACCATCAGTTTATTCTGGGAAGGCTGGGACATGGTGATCTCTTCTTCAGTGTGTTGGCGGGACCGGAAATTGTTCATGACCATGCCGGCCAATGCGATGAAGCAGAACAGGCCGATAACCCATAAGGTAGCAAAGGTATAACCCAGGTAGTGCGTGCGGGACCGTACGCCGGTTATCCGCCGGATCAACCAGGTCAGCAACGATAAGACAGGGGTCAGGAAGAAGAGCAGGAAGGCGGCCCAGGCCAGGAAGTTCTGCCAGAATCCCGACAGGATATAATTCTTCAGGTCCAGGATCCCGTTGCCGGCGAAGAGAAGGCTGACCAGTGCGACGGTCAGGCCAAAAGCGATACACCCTGCGATAAGAAGGAAGAAGGCTTTGAACAGGACGCCGACGGCATGGCCGAAACTGGTGCCGCTCTTCCGAGCATAGGCGCCGGTATCTGAGCTGAAATTCTGGACATTTTGCTTGATCTGAGGACCCATCTCCTTGCCCATCTGTTTGAACCTGTCCCCCATTTCCTTGCCCATTTCCTTTGCCCGTTTGTTAAAGCCTTCCAGGTCGCTTTTCACGGTGTTCTTAATAGATTCCAGGTCCACTTTCTCCCCGCGCATCTCCAGCTTGTCCGAGGCGGTGACAGCCTCCGGCAGAACGATCCACAGGACGATGTAGGCGATGAAGAGCGTACCGCCAAACCCGCCGGTGATGAATTCAGGGCTGCTGAAATGGAAGCGTCCATGGCCCCACCAGGCGCTGCCTAGAATCGATGAAATGACGCTGAGGATTCCAGGAAGAGCGAAGATCAGCCTGGGGATCCATACTTCAATATGGAAGTAGGCTGCCAGGCCGCTGGCGACACCGCCGATGACCCGGTCATCAGGGTTCCGGTATAGTCTTTTGCGGACGACGGCGGGTAAGGACCTTGTCGGCAGGACCATCCAAAGGATGAAGTACAGGAGAAATCCAAATCCCCAGCCGAAGGCGATCAGGACGAAGATGATGCGGACGACAGCCGGATCGAGGCGGAGATAATTAGCCAGTCCGCCACAAACTCCGCCGAGGATCTTGTCATTCTCGGCACGGTACAGCCTGCGGGGTTCCGCAGTGTTATACTGCCAGCCAGCCTGCTGGGAAGCGCCCGTGGCTCCTGCAGCGGATGACTCCGAAGTACCCGCATCGGCGGTTGAGCTGCTGCCTGCTGGGCCTTGTTGGCCGGCGCCGGCCGTAGAGGAGGTCTCTTCGTCCGCCTCGAAGTCCTCGGGGCGACCCATGCTGGCGATGATGCTGTTGACATCGTCGTCGGTAATGCAGGCGGCGCCCTTCTTCAATTTGTCGGCAAAGAGCTCGGAGAAGCGATTTTCTATATCGCTGATGATCTCATCCCGACCTTCCTCGCGGGCGAAATACCGGCGCAGGCTCTCGATATACTCCTGCAGGATCTCATAGGCAGTCTCTTCGATAGGGATCACCCGACTATGGAAGTTTATGTTAATAATCTTTTTCATGAGTTATGTTATTTGGCGGTTGAAATGTAGAAGTGTGTCAGCTTCATTGGTTAGGGATCATTTTTTGGTCAGGGCGTGGACGGCGTTGGCCAGCTCGTTCCAGGTCGCCTCCAGTTCCCCGTAGAAAGCCTCTCCTTTCGGTGTCAGGGAAAAATATTTGCGTGGAGGCCCCGAGTTGCTTTCTACCCAACGGTAGGTTAGCATATCGGCGTTTTTAAGTCGGGTTAAAAGGGGGTAAAGGGTCCCTTCCAGGATATTCAGGTTGGCGGCTTTCATTTCTTCTACTATGTCAGAAGGGTAGGCCTCACCGCGCCTGATCACCGAGAGGATGCAGAATTCCAGGATTCCTTTACGCATCTGGCTTTGGGTATTCTCGATATTCATACGCTGAGTCTTTTTAATTGACAACCTAAAGATATGTACTTTTCTAGTACTATGCAACACAAAGTACTGATCTAAGGAAGGTAATTTGCAGGGACTAGTATTGGACGGATGAAAGGCAAATATCAGGGATGATCGGCGGGTGCGACGGGCGGCCGAAGAGGGTAAGACTCCCGGAGGGCGCAGGGGCTCACGGAGTATGCATTTTGCATACTTTG
>PMUF01000381.1 GCA_003167015.1 Chitinophagaceae bacterium
GGCTGCAACAATATGTGTTCATTCTGTGTTGTCCCTTTTACCCGGGGCCGGGAAAGAAGCCGGGATGCAATATCCATCGTCCGGGAATGCCAGGATCTTTTCGCCGGCGGCTACAGGGAAGTCACCCTGCTGGGGCAAAACGTAGATAGTTATTACTGGATCGACGAGCAGTCAGACATGATCGTCACTTTTGCCGGCCTGCTGGAAAAGGTAGCGTCTGTCGACCCCCGCCTGCGGATAAGGTTCTCCACCTCGCACCCCAAAGACATTACCGACGAGGTATTGTATACGATGGCCCGCTATGAGAATATTTGCCGGTATATTCATTTGCCGGTACAGAGCGGTAGCACCAGGATATTGCAATTGATGAACAGGACCTATACCCGGGAATGGTATCTTGCCAAGATCGACCGCATCCGCTCGATCCTCCCGGGTTGCGGGCTCAGCACGGATATTATCACCGGATTCTGCTCGGAGACGGAGGAAGACCACCGGGACACTATGACCCTGATGGAATATGCGCGGTACGATATGAGCTATATGTTCTTTTACAGTGAAAGACCCGGCACACTGGCGGCCCGCCGGTACAAAGATGATATTCCGGAAGAAACAAAGAGAAGGAGGCTGGATGAAGTGGTCAGGCTGCAAAACAGGCTATCGTTGGAAAGCAATCGTGAGGATATCGGCAAGACCTTTGAGATCCTGATCGAAGGCGATTCCAAAAAAAGCGCAACGGACTGGAAGGGCCGGAATAGCCAGAATAAGGTGGTGATCTTTCCAAAAACAGACGGTTCTTATCAAAAGGGAGATTATGTCCGGGTAAAAGTGGAAGATTGCACCGGAGCTACCCTGATCGGAAGGGCATTATTACATTAAATCATTAAATAGTTTCCGGCCGGCGCCGGAGACGGGGATGGGGAATTATGGAAATTCAATCAATTAAAAATCGGTTTGGCATTATCGGCAATTCACCTTCGCTGAACTTTGCTTTACAAGTGGCAGTGCAGGTGGCCGCTACAGACCTGACCGTACTCATATCCGGCGAGAGTGGCGTAGGCAAGGAGGCATTCTCGATGATCATTCATTCTTTATCCGGCCGTAAACACAATCCCTTTATTGCAGTGAACTGCGGGGCGATCCCGGAAGGGACGATCGATTCGGAATTGTTCGGCCACGAGAAGGGGTCGTTCACCGGGGCGGTGGATTCCAGGAAAGGGTATTTTGAAACGGTCAATGGCGGCACAATCTTCCTGGATGAGATCGGGGAACTACCGCTGGGCACCCAGGCCCGTTTGCTGAGGGTACTGGAGGCCGGGGAATTCATCCGGGTGGGATCGTCGAAAGTGCAGAAGACGGATGTACGGGTCATTGCAGCGACGAATAAGGATCTGCTGGAACTGACGGACAAGGGCAGGTTCAGGGAGGACCTTTACTACCGGCTCAGTACGGTACCGATCCGCGTCCCTTCGCTGCGCGACAGGAAGGAAGATATTCCTTTGCTATTCCGTAAGTTTGCCGTCGACTTTGCCGAGCGGTATAAGACAGCCCCGGTGCAGTTGGATGAAGATGCCAAAAATTGGTTAATTAGCTATCCCTGGCCTGGTAATGTCCGGGAATTGAAAAATATTGCAGAGCAAATATCCGTTTTGTCGGAGGATAAACATGTGACGGCAGAAGTGCTGAGACGTTTTATTCCCGAAGCCATGGCCAACCGTCTGCCGATGGTTCTGCCCTCTTCCAACGGTACCGGCTCGAATGGCAACCATGAATTTAAAAATGAACGGGAGATCCTGTATACGCTGTTCTTCGATATGAAGAAAGATGTGACGGAGCTGAAGAAGATGTTCCTGGAGATCGTGCAGAATCCGGCGCTGGCCTCGACACAGCATTCGGCCTTTCTCAACGATCTCGCGGCGATAAAGCCCGCGGAAATGTTCCCCGCCCCGTCCATTACCGGCGGCCAGCCGGTGGTGATCCATAATACGAACGGTCATGACGATATTCATCAGCACGAAGAAATAGAAGAATCGCTGAATATCATGGATAAGGAAAAAGAGCTGATCGTCAAAGCCTTGAAAAAACACAAGGGCAAGCGAAAGGATGCGGCCTCCGACCTGGGTATCAGTGAAAGGACATTGTATCGCAAACTAAAGGAATACGACATTAATGAATAAAATATTCTGCACACTCGGCCTGGTAGCCGCACTGGCTGTTTCCTCCTGCAAGATCTATTCTTTCCGGGACACCTCGATCCCGCCGGAGGTAAAAAGCATTCATTTAGCCTATATAGAGAACCGTGCCCGCCTCGTAAACCCTCAGCTGGCCCCTGCTTTGAATGACGCGATCCGGCTGAAGATCAACAACCAGGCGTCCAAGCTCGCCCAGATCGAGACCTCCGATGCCGATTACGATGTGACGGCCTATGTCTCCGATTACAGCTACAGCACCTCAGGGATCACCAACCAGCAGGCTTCCAGTAACCGGTTGAGCGTTACCGTGCACATTGTCTTTAAAAACAACCTTGATCCGACCGGTAAAAAGGTGCCGCCGGCTAACTTCGAAGCGGATGTGACGAGGAACTTCGATTTTGCCGCCACGACCAGCATCACCGACGCCGAGCAACAGCTGTTGCCGACCATCACCAGTAACCTGACAGACGAAATTTTTAACAAGCTTTTCTCCAACTGGTAGAGAATACAATCATGAACCACCCCATGCAGACCACCATCCAGCATCTTTTTCAGGTTACTGCTCTGGAAGACATTCCCCGGGAACGTCTGGAGTCTTTTGTGGAAGAATATCCCTTTTTCGGGTACGGGCACTACCTGTTGTCCCGTAAGCTTCGGGCGGAAAATAGCAGTGAATTCACCGGAACGACAGCTAAGACCAACTTATATTTTTCAAATCCTTTCTGGCTGGAATGGTTGCTGGTAAATGCACCGGAGGCTGCGGAGCCTGTCACCGACGGCGGCCCGGACGGGACAGGGACGGAGACAGAGACATCTATGACTGAACCGGAAGAAAAGGACATATGGTCCACCCCAGAGATGTTAGTGGAGGTGGAAGTTCCTGCCGAGGAACCTGCCGGGGCGGAAACCCCGGTGCCTGAAACGAGTACCGAAGCCGAACCGCCCGCCATCGAAATGCAGGATACGGCATCGCCCATCGCCGAAGTGCAGAATACCGTGTTGCCCGCAGAAGAAGTCAGTTTGCCATCGGCAGCGCAGGAATTGCTGAACCATATCGAGGAGGCCAGGCTATTGCGGGAATCCCTCATAAAGATGAACGAGGATTTCCATACTCATATCCAGCCTGCTGACGAACCTATCCGCGACGAAGAGCCGCCTTTCGTGCTGGAAGAACAAGAACAGGTGACGGCCCCGATCGGGGAAGTATCCGAACACCACCAGGATATCCCCGCGCCGGCAGAAGAGCCCGCCACAGCGCCGCTTGCCGAAGACTCCACCCCCACCCCGACTGCCGCTCCGACNNATCATACGATCGACTATTTTGCGTCGCAGGGCATCCGGCTCAAGCTCGATGAAAATCCCACCGATCAATTAGGAAAGCAGCTGAAAAGCTTTACCGACTGGCTGCGCGTCATGCGCAGGCTGCCGCAGAAAGAAAAGGAGATCGTCCCCGACAGGGTTGCCGAACAGGCCATCCAATCCATTGCTGCCCATTCCATCGAGGGGAAAGAAATCCTGACCGAAACGATGGCGGAAGTGCTGGCCATGCAGGGAATGCCGGAGCGCGCCCGCATCGTATACGAAAAATTAAGTTTGCTGAATCCCGGGAAAAGCGCGTATTTTGCAGCCAAAATTGAACAATTAAACAGCCATTGATATGATATTTTTCGTGATCCTGATTATTCT
>PMUF01000550.1 GCA_003167015.1 Chitinophagaceae bacterium
ATAAATGGCTTTTACCGGATCGATGTCAAAACGCTCGATCAGCAGGCGATAAATTTCGGGGAACGGTTTGCGGATTTTCTCTTCCCCCGACACCAGCCGGCCGTCGAACCAATGCAGGAAATCATATAGTTCCAGCGCCACCGGGAAAGTCTCGGCGCTCCAGTTCGTCAGAGCGTATAGTTTAAGCGAAGTATGAAATTTCAGTTCCCGGAAGATCTCCACCGTTTCATGGATGGGGCCGCCCAGCATCTCTTTCCAGCGACCATAGTAGGCCCGGATGGCTGCCTCATGCTCAGGATACTGCCGGACGAGGTGTTCGGTTCCCTCCTGCAGGCTTCGGCCTGCATCCTGCTGCTCATTCCAATCCCCGGTGCAGATCGTCGAGAGGAACCAGCGCCTTTCCTTTTCATCCGGGATGATCTTGTTATAGAGATATTCCGGGTTCCAGTCCACCAGCACCCCGCCGAGATCGAATACCAGTGTATCAATGTTCGTGTTACTCATGATATTTTTATTAAGCGTTCGACGGCTTTTTCCAACGTCTCTTCTTTCTTGCAAAAACAAAAGCGTATTACTTTGTCATCCTTCCCCGACTGATAAAATACCGAGACGGGAATACTGGCGACGCCATATTCCTTCGTGATCCTTATCGCAAAATCCTTATCGCTCTCGTCACTGATGCGGTCGTATTTGTACAGCTGGAAATAGCTGCCGTAAGAGGGCAGGGGGGTGAATTTGGTTTGCGCCATGAGCTTGCCGAAATAATCCCGCTTTTGCTGTACGAACGCGCTGAGGGAAAGATAAGACTCCTTGTCAGTCAGATATCGGGCCAGTCCGAACTGTGATGGGGTATGACAGCTGAAGCAATTGAACTGATGGACTTTCCGGAATTCTTGCATCAGGGCCGGGGAAGAAACGCTGTAGCCTAATTTCCAGCCTGTGCAGTGAAAGACTTTTCCAAACGAGAAGGAGACAAAGCTTCTTTCCAGCAGGTCAGGATATCGCAGGATGGATTGATGCGGGATCTGGTCAAAGATCAGGTGTTCGTAGACCTCATCGGAATGGATGAAGATGCGGGTATTTTTTACTACGCTCCGCAGCTGTTCGATGTCGTCGGGCCGCAAAACCGCGCCGGTCGGGTTGTGCGGTGAGTTGAGCAGGATCATCCTCGTCCGGGGTGTGATCCGGCGACGTACTTCGTCCCAGTCGATGTGATAGTCGGGGAAGCGAAGGTCGATCCGTACCGGTATGGCGCCATTGATCTCGATATTGGGGATATAGCTGTCATAGGCCGGTTCGAAGACGATCACCTCATCGCCGGGTCGCAGTACGGTGGTCAGCGCGGTATAGATGGCATAGGTGCCGCCGGGGGTGATGGTGATCTGGCTGGCCGGATCGACGAGGGTGCCATATAGCCCGGCGATTTTTTCCGCCAGCACTTCGCGTAAGGCGACCAGCCCGTTCATGTGAGCGTACTGGTTATGCCCTTCCTGCATGGCCCGGGCCACCAGGGAGACGAGCTGATCGCTCATGGGGAAGTCGGGAAAGCCCTGGCCGAGGTTGACGGCGCCCAGTTCTGCGGCCAGCGAGCTCATGACGGTGAAGATCGTCGTTCCGACTTGGGGAAGTTTGCTTTCTATAGTGGGCAGCATGTTTCAGGGTTTGATAGTGATGTTTTCGGGCCGGATAAGCGTCTCTCCGTGCAGGCGCAGGTATACCTGTGCCACCGTGGCCACATCTTTCTGGCAATAGGTCACGATCCGGGGCAGGTCCCGTTGTGACCAATAGACTTCTCCTACCTGGCTGCCGTCGATATCGTCTTTCGGAGTAGGGATACCCAGCGTGTGCGCCAGCAGGTTAAGGGAGATAAAAGATTTATATTCCCCGAACTTCCAGAGTTCCATCGTATCGATATGAGGGACTTCCCAGGGCTTTTTGCCGGAAAGGTTCAGCACTGAAGGAAGTTTCATCCCGTGGATGATCATGCGGCGGCAGAGATAGGGAAAGTCGAAGTCTTTGCCGTTGTGGGCGCAGAGATATTTCTGGCTCTCCGACCCCCATCTGTGCAGGAGGTCGTAGAAGTTCAGGAGCAGTTCTTTTTCATCGTCGCCGGCAAAGGATTTCAGCAGGAGCTTGCGGTCAGCGGGTGGTCCCGACAATACGCCACAGCTGATACAGATGATCTTGCCGAATTCGGCGTAGATGGCGGCGCGCTCGTAGAGTTCTTCCGGTGTAGGTGCAGGCTTGTCCCGCACCATATTCTCGGCCTTACGGCGCCAAAGCGAAGCCCAATCCTCCGGCACTTCCGGGAAGGTGGCGTATTGCGACACCGTTTCGATGTCCAGGAAAAGAATAGTATGCAGCGGATAGGGAGACATGATAGGTATCCGGCTGTTTGCGCCGATACCTAAAGATACTGATCTCCCTTATTCCGTTTTACTTCTGCTACATATTCTTTGATCTCCTGCTCTTTTTCCTTTTTGCAGATCAGCAGCACATCGGGGGTATCCACGACGATGAAGTTGTCCAGGCCCTGAAGCAGCAGCAGTTTGTCATTGGGAGCCTTCACCATGCAGTGGGTGGAGTCGATGATGATGACGTTGTCGCCGGCGACGGCGTTGTCCAGGTAATCTTTTTCAAGATTCTCGTATGCGCTGTTCCATGTCCCCAGGTCGCTCCACCCGAAGGAGGAAGGGATGACATAGACATTATCCGCCTTTTCCATGATGCCGAAATCGATGGATATATTGGTACAGAGCGGATAGATGTGTTCGAGGGCCTTTTTCTCTGCCGGCGTGTTGAATTTATCCTTCTCGGCGGAAAAGACGTCGTACATCTCCGGCAGGTATTTTTCAAACGCCTGGATGATCGTCTTTCCCTGCCATACGAAGATGCCGGCATTCCATAGGAAATCCCCGCTGGCGAGGAAGGTCTTCGCCAATTCGAGGTTCGGCTTCTCGGTAAAGGTTTTCACCTTATAGACATTGTCCGATACCGAGTGCTGTTCATACTGGATATAGCCGTAGCCCGTATTGGGATAGGTCGGCTTGATCCCAAGGGTGATAAAGGCGCTGTGTTTGTTGACGAAGTCGAGAGATTCGAGGCAGACCTTGGTAAAGGCTGTTTTATCGAGGATCAGGTGGTCCGACGGTGCAACGATGAGGCTGGCCTTCGGGTCCATCTGCTGCAGCTTGAACGAGATATAGGCGATACAGGGCGCGGTATTCTTCCGGGAAGGTTCGCCGAGAATGTTCTCTTTCGGCAGCTTGGGCAGCTGTTCGGCGACGATGTCCGAGTATTCCTGGGACGTCACCACATAGATATTCTGCGGCGGAATGAAGGAGGCAAATCGCTCGAACGTCCATTGGATAAGGGTCTTGCCAGTGTTCAGGATGTCGAGGAACTGTTTGGGAAAATCCTGGCGGCTCATGGGCCAGAAACGGCTGCCGATGCCGCCTGCCATGATCACCACGTAATGATGTTTGTTCATACAATTGTTATATTATCCCTTCCGGATTTCAATACCCATCTATGATCATATGATCCCTTCCCGGATAAGGTTGTTCAGGTCTATAAAGCCTAAGTATTGTGTCCCGCTGGTAACGATCAGCCGGGTGATATCATGGGTACGCATAAGGTCCAGCGCCTCCACCGCAAGCGCCTCTGCTTCAATCGTTTTCGGCCGGGTGGTCATAATGTCTCCGGCCGTCGTTCCCTCTGTCATCCCCTTCTTTTCCAGCATCCGGCGAAGATCACCGTCCGTGATGACTCCTATCAGCCTGCCTTCTTCGTCCGTCACCGCCGTAGCGCCCAATCGTTTGGACGTGATCTCTATGATGACTTCCCGCAGCGAAGTCCGGGCGTCTACCTGAGGCTTTTCATTGTGAATGTACACATCCTGCACCCGTAAGTACAATCTTTTCCCCAGCGTGCCGCCGGGATGGAAGCGGGCAAAATCTTCGCTGCCGAAACCACGCATCTCCATCAGCGTGACCGCCAGTGCATCTCCCATCACCATTTGGACGGTGGTGCTGCTGGTGGGAGCGAGATTATTGAGACAGGCTTCCTGGGAGACAAACGTATTCAGCACGATATCCGATTGCCTGGCCAAGGTAGACTGCAAATTGCCTACCATGCCGATCAACGGGTTGCGGAAACCCTTGACAAAGGACAGCAGCATTTTGATCTCGGGACTTTCTCCACTCTGACTGATCAGGATAATGACATCCTGTGCCTGGATCATGCCTAAATCTCCGTGGATGGCGTCTCCAGCATGCAGAAAAATGGCTGGTGTGCCCGTCGAGTTCAGCGTGGCGACCACTTTTTGTGCGATGATCCCGCTCTTGCCAATGCCACTGACGATGACCCGCCCTTTACAGGCAAAGATCATCTGAACTGACTTTTCAAACTGATCGTCCAGCAGTCCTTCGAGGGCAGCAACCGAAGCCGCCTCCATCCTGATCGTATTTCTGCCTGTCTCAATGATATTTTTAGCCCTGCTCATAGCTGATAAAGTCGCAAACCTACATATAAATGCTAAATAGACAATAAACTGCCGGTTGACTCAGATTCTCCGTCGATTAAGGAACAAATGGCCTGTTAGGTTCACCGAGACCATTGAAAAGACGTATATGGTCCCGAGGTAAACCTACATATAAATGCTAAATAGACAATAAACTGCCCGTCGACCCGGATCCCCCGTCGAATAAGGATCGAACTGCCTATTAGGTTCGCCCGGCCGGCCGGCCCTTCGCCGCTGCCCGACGCAGCCGATTTTTAGACTTTTTGTAGAACTTTAAACGACACCATTCCGCAATTCCTTGAAAAACACAGGTGTATCGATCCAATGGCGTAAGAATCACACATCTGTATTTCCTTAATATTTTTGATAATCGCTCCAATTTTAACACAATCAACCGCCGCCTTACTTCGTTTTTGTGTACCTTCGCCATCCCTTAAAGTTGAGGGATGACGCCACCATTAATCTGTCCTGCGGATCAAGTCGAAAGATCCGTTGTGATCGGATAACCAGTGAGGAAGAAAATTTTTGAGCATGGCAACAACCGAAACAAAAAAAACCGCCACAAGAAAAACTAAGGCCCCCAGCCAATCTGCAAACAGCAAACCTGTCAAAGAAAAAGCAAAACCATCGACCGCACTGCTCTCGCATCTGCAGGAACATTTTGGTTTCGACGCCTTTAAAGACAACCAGGACGCAATCATCCAAAGTTTATTGTCGGGAAAAGATACTTTCGTCATCATGCCGACCGGCGGCGGGAAGAGTCTTTGTTATCAATTGCCGGCCATCATCAGCGAAGGGGTTGCCATTATTGTCAGCCCGCTGATCGCCCTGATGAAGAACCAGGTAGATCTTGTCCGCAGCTATAGCAGCAAGGACAGCGTAGCCCATTTTCTTAATTCCACTCTCAATAAGAAGCAGATCCGGGAAGTGCATGAAGACTTGTTGAACGGGCATACCAAAATGCTCTATGTGGCGCCCGAGACGCTGACCAAGCAGGAGAACATGGAATTCTTCAGCGACCTGAAGATCTCCTTTTTCGCCGTTGACGAGGCGCATTGTATCTCGGAATGGGGGCATGATTTCCGGCCTGAATACCGCAGATTGCGGGAGATGATGGACCAGATCAGTCCGGACATCCCGGTGATCGCGCTGACTGCCACTGCTACGCCGAAGGTAAAGAGCGATATCGTCAAGAACCTGGGGCTGCGTGATCCCAATATCTTCATCTCGTCCTTTAACCGGCCCAATCTGTATTATGAGATCCAGCCGAAGATCAAGAAGGACCAGACGATCAAAAGCATCGTCCGCTATATAGTTCAGCAAAAAGGGAAGAGCGGTATCATCTACACCCTCAACCGGAAGACGACAGAAGAGCTGGCAGACATGCTGGTGGCCAACGGTATCAAGGCCGTCGCCTATCATGCGGGGCTGGACAGCAAGCTGCGTGCGGAAAGGCAGGATCTCTTCCTCAACGAAGATACACAGGTGATCGTCGCTACGATTGCGTTTGGTATGGGTATCGACAAACCCGATATCCGGTTCGTTATCCACTTCAATATTCCCAAGTCCATCGAGAACTACTACCAGGAGACTGGTCGTGCCGGCCGCGACGGGCTCGAAGGCAACTGTATTCTTTATTATTCGCACAAGGATGTAGCCAAGCTGGAACATCTGATGAAGGACAAGCCGCTCAGCGAGCGGGAAGTAGGCGCCCAGCTCATCAACGAGATGGTGGGCTTTGCGGAGAGCGGTGTTTGTGGCCGAAAGGTCCTGATGAGCTACTTCGGTGAGGAGTATACCGCCGAAAACTGCGGCGTATGCGACAATTGTCTGCATCCTAAAGAGTATATCGAGGCCAAAGATTCCGCCCTCAAGGTGCTGAAGGTGGTGAAAGCGCTCGACGAACGTTTTGCCACTAACTATGTCATTCATATGCTGCTGGGGCGGCTGACGCCACAGATCCAGATGTTCCGTCATGAAGGCATTTCCGAGTTCGGGATCGGGAAGGAGGAGCCGGAACACCTCTGGAACTCCCTGTTGCGGCAGTTGTTGCTGGAAGACCTGTTGAAAAAAGATATCGAAGAATATGGGGTGTTGAAGCTGACGAAGAAAGGCGAAGATTTCCTGAAGAAGCCCCGTTCGTTCAGGATCGTGCTGAACAATCTCTTCGAGGGAGCCGATGCCGATGACGAAGAGGAGGGTACCGAGGCCGCGGGCACTGCTGCTACCGATGCCAAGTTATTCGAGTTGCTGAAAGATTTGCGGCAAAAAGAGGCTAAGAAGAAGGCTTTACCGCCTTTTGTGATCTTCCTGGAAAGTTCTTTACAGGATATGGCCACTCTTTTCCCCACGTCGGTGTTGGAACTGGAAAAATGCTCTGGCGTCAGCAAGGGCAAGGCCCTTCGCTATGGCAAGCCGTTTATCGATATCATTGCGCGCTACGTAGAAGAGAACGATATCCAAAAGCCCGATGACTTCGTGATGAAGAGTGTGGTCAACAAGAGCGTGAATAAGGTCTATATCATTCAGCAGGTGGACAAGAAGATCCCGCTGGAGACTATTGCCAAAAATAAAGACCTGCGGCTGGATGCCTTGCTCGAAGACATGGAGACCATTGCTGCCAGCGGTACGAAGCTGAACCTCAACTATGCCGTCGATGAGATGCTGGATGAATATGAGCAGGACGAGATCATCGACTATTTCAAGAGTTGCGAGACGAGCAGCCTGCAGGTAGCCCAGCAGGAGCTGTCCGAAGGCAATTTTACGTGGGAGCAGCTGAAACTGATGCGGATCAAGTTCCTGAGTGAATATGGGATGTAAAGCCCCGGCTGTGCGGCGGCCGCCCCGCGCCACGCTCTAACCATCCGTACGTTTCACGCAAGACGCGCCTAACGCATGAATTTTTAATGATTTAGCCCTTATTATTTCGATTTTTTGCCCGGAATTCCTATTTTTGCCACCCGATCGAATTTTCGGCCCCCGGCCTGATTCGCCCGGAGAGGATGGTGCGGTAGCTCAGTCGGTAGAGCAAAGGACTGAAAATCCTTGTGTCGGCGGTTCGATCCCGCCCCACACCACGAAGTCAAAGACTAATCGCCTGTAAATTAAAAGTTTACGGGCGATTTTATTTTTAGGAGGGCAGGTTGGGGGAATGGAGGCATTAATGCCGTTATAGGTCAATGAAATCCGCTTTATTCTTTCTTATAAAATCAGCTTGAAGCTGTTCGAGGTTCTCGCTTTTAGCTAAGTTGTAAAATTCTCCGTCCAATTTATTAAGGGGATTATCTGTATATGATTTACTAAATCCTTCAATACTACCGTCCTGATGCCTGGTAATGTCCTCATTCTCGGTTTTATAAATTTCATTAGCTCTTATCACCAACCCGGCAAGATTATTTGCGCCTATTAGTCCAAAAGCAGATGGCGTCAGATTTGAAAATCGGCCACCTGAGTTAAAATAATATTGATTGAACCCACCGTTAGCAACTTCAGCCGCCAGATACCATGTCAGATATATAGCTTGCTGAGGCTTTGTCCAATTCATAACAGTATCATATTGCTTTTTGTAATCTTGAGGAAACTTTAAAATTAAACTATCTACGACAACTTGCGGAAGCTCATCATCGGAAATCGAATCGATGATTTCTGCGGTCAGATTTTGATAAATATCCCTGTTGAGATAGTCTTCAAGTGACTTAGAAATCTGTTGGTCCAGAATGTCTTTTTTTGATTTTTTGGCATGCTGCCCGAACCGCCGGGAAAAGCCAAAAAACTTGAGTAGAGATGCGAACATTATTATCGGTTTATCTTTTTAAAGTGATCATGTCCCCGAATTCCTACACTTCACACTGGCCCGAGAAATGGGAGGACCTCACATAAACGTATAAAGGGTCTTGGCCTTGGAAGAGAACTAAACAAATGAAGAACTACTTTTGCCTAACTTTCGATTTTATAAATTGTATCTGGTCGGATGTCGGAAGCTTGGGTTGGAGAGAAATTGTCTTACAGCTATCACTACAATCAGTGTCGGGAGCAGTAAAAGAAATAAGCCACCAAAAATTTCAAGGTACGGCGTGTCAGAATAAAAGTTTATTATTTTAAAATGGTCAAGAATGCTAGTAATAATCATATAAAAACCACAAACTGTCAGAAACATAAATACCGGCCTTCTGTAAAGTCCTAAAAAAAAGACTTTAGAATAGTCTTTTGCTGTTAATCGTGTCGTTATTAAAAAATCTTCCATACTAAATTATTGGCGACGTTGAATTTTGACCAATGTATGTATTTATGCTATCATTTGAAAGTTATCGGAAACAACCATTGATTTTCAACGCTTTACTAATTATCTATTCTCTTTTCGCGGGCCTGTTGCCGTTGAATAACTCTGTGTTACCACTTCCCTTCAATTTGCATTCATACAAGGCCCAGGTCGTTGGACCATTACCTTATCCTCAACCCCGCCCCGGTCACCCCTATACCGGACTCCTGTATATGTGCTCCCAGTTAGCCTCACCATGAATACCCCCCCGGTCGTCAACCCGCCCGCCTCCTTGGCACCCCCCTGTTGCTGGTAGGGGCCGATTCAAATTCCCTGGGACGTTTTTTTGAAAATTGGCCATTGCGTACGCGATCTGGCCTTATAGGGAAGGAGCCCGGTCTCTGAGGGAGTCAGAGGCCATAAGAGGCCATAGTCTTTATCTCCGCCTGATATCGCTCTATGAAGGCTTCGACAGCAGGAAATCGGCTACATCGAGGTTCGATATCTGGGGGTTCTAGTCCACGCTTTAAAGGTCACAGAAATGTGGCCTTTTTTATGCCCATACTATGCCGACTGGGAAATCGCCCTGGTCATGGCCGGCCTTCACCGGTTCCCTTTCGGCGCGCCTGCTTCACAGGTATAAGGGTCTTGATATCGTTCTATGAAGGCTTCAACTAAGGCTGCCCCTGATCCTGACCGGTATTGCCGGGGATATTCCCAAGAAGGGTAATATCCGTTCCATCGAAGGTCCCATACCATAGCTGCTGGTCATTACCGGGCCCCTTCCATATGACGTATGTTACCCCATTATACTGAGACAGTGCAAAACCGACGCTGCTTGCCACCGACGGGATGTTCTTTAGATCCTGCCAATCTCCCCCATTAAACCAGGCGAAATAGAAGGTCTGATCAGCATTGGGCCCCCTCCACGCCGCGTACAATTTACCTCCACATAAAAAGAGGGACGGGCCTACCGCACTTGATCCGAGCATCTGGTACGGACCAGTCCACTGGCCAAGACCACCATTTCCATTTAAGCTTAACCAGGAACACCAGAGATTTTCACTACCGGCCTCCTTCCACGCAGCACACAAACTGCCGCCAAAGAGGCATAAAGAAGGCCCTATATCGCTTTCGAAATCTGACATCGGCTGCTTCGGCTGCCAGGAGGAACCGTCGAAGTAGGAATACCAGAGACTTGTGTCGTTGGCGTCCTTCCATGCAGCATACAGTCTGCCATCTAAAACAGCCAGACTGGGACCGACGCTGCTGGTAATCTGGAGAATCTGCTGCTGCCCGGCCCATGTGCCATCTGCAAAAGTCGAGAAAAAGACCCGCTCGTCGGAATGTTCGCCCTTCCATACTGCTATCACAGACTGATCTGCTAATTGCGCAAGCGCAGGTCCGGTGCTGCTATTGCCCGGAATCGTCTGCTGAGTCTTCCAGCCCACGCCATCATATTGGGAATAGAACAGCCGGTCGTCGCCGGATTCTCCCTTCCAGGCAGCGATCAGATTGGTTCCGTTGCTGCATAATCCTTGATAAATGCTCATGATAATTGTTTATCTCCTTTATCGTATTCATGAGCCAAAAAGGAAACAACCGCCAAGAATTATTCCACTTCGATCGGTGCAATCCACCTGAAAGAACCCCATTCGAGTACAAGTGTACCGTGCCGATTATCGCCGGGGATGATAGATATGGTGAATTCTTCTACGGGTGCAGTGACAACCTCGCTGGTAACCTTTGTTATACCCAGGTTAAGTGAACGATTGTACTCTGTACCCCATTGGCCAGTCTGTTTGTTCACAATCAGATCAACTCCATTTGTATGCGGCGCGGTAAAAAGCGTGTATGAGCCTGCGGGGACCTGCATCCCGGCAAGCTTTATCGGAGTTGACGTCGTAAACTGCGTAGCCGCATTTGCGCCTGTCCTCCATACACGGTCGTAAGGTATCACATCACCCAGCAAGGTTCGCCCACGCAACAGCGGCCTGCCATAGTCAACAGTGAAGATCGAATGACCAATCTGTGCCCGGGTGGTATCCCGGACGCTTAACGACTTTACATTGCCACCTTGTGTCTCCTTTGCCTCAAAACGGTCAGCGACACCTTTAACGTCCGGTGGCGTGTCAAGTCGTTTTACCTGCACATCGTATGTGGTTCGCGCGCCTGAATAACTCAGCATATTCCCCGCAGAGTCCATCATAGCCTCGCCGGTTCCGGAAAGCCAGTCATGTGCTATCTCTGACTTGCCTTTGTCAAGCGGGGTTACGGTAGCCTCGCCCAAAGGAAAACGATCGAATTCCCGGTCAATATAAAACTGCCGCATCTGCACAGGCTTGCCCGCTGTAAGCTTTAATGCCGCTGCCTGCTTCAACGCCGCAGCAAAGTAAAGCTCATAAAGACTATACATTTGCGGAACATGCGCTACCACAATGCTGCCATTGGTTGAAAAATCACGATTCACCGTGCCGGTGCTATCTGTTTTAGAAAGGTGTACTTTATTGCCTGCGACATCGGCAACTACTTTACGATCACGCTGACCAGATGGCTCACTGGGTGTATGAATGTTCATTATAAGATGTCTTATGCTGCCGTCGTCGTTAAGATCGACCACCGTGTGACGTATCCGCACACGAGGAAAGCGATCAACTTCATCGCTTGTTAAAGTATTGCCCTGGCGGCTGATACTCTCTATTGAAATCGTATCACGCCCAAGCATTGTAAGAAATCCGTATCGTTCCGGCTTTGGTGTATTACAGGAAAGCAACGAAACCACTGCACTAAGAAAAAAGCAAATCAGAGCAGGCTTAACCGACCGCCGCTTCGGCCGGATACTGACGGCTGCATATGCGATCACGAATGCGATGCCGCTGCACCCCAGTGATTCAAATACGCTTGTCAATTCATTGCCGTTATCCGTGACGGGGGCCACCGCCGCCCTGGGGATATGTAGGATCAGGAACCAGATAAAGATCATGGTTCCCGTGAGGATGCCGATCAGTTTTACCTTGAATCGGAAAATGATCGCCAGGCCTGCGCCAATCAGCGCGACGGCGGCAAAATAAGTCCAGAAAAGGTGGCCGGGAATCCAGTCGGGGACGAGGTTCTGGACTCCATCGGCATACAAAAAGTGTTCGATACCGAAAATGACCAGCATGATCGAATAGAAAAAGCTGCCAAAGGGTACCAGGGCTTCCAGGGGCCTGAGGAATGCCCTGTCTTTTTGACCGGGGGCCTGCCCGCCGGGAAAACAACCCGCAACGATAAAGGCGCTGCCTGAAAAAATGGACAGGTCTTTGATGCCGTTGTTCCAGTTGCCGATTTGTTTTACGCCCGGATCAACCAGCAGCTCAAAGGGTATGTGACAAAAAAGGAACAAGGCGAGCAAAAGGCCGCCCAGGAGCAGCATCGTTATCCGGACCTCTTTTTCCAGCACGATCGCGAACGCAGCCCCGATCAGAAAAAGGCTGAAAAGATAGACCAGCACGATCTGTCCCGGTATGGAGGAAGGGAAGGCCGGTACGAATACAGGGCGAAAGCTCCCATAATAAAATTGCTGCCCTGCCAACCCCACCAGGGAAATAGCGTAGAACCAGCGGCCGATTTTAGCAAGACTTTCCATCCGGAAGCTGTTTTATTGAATCCTAATATAGAAAAACCTCCCGGATTAACCCGTTCATATTGGTTCAAGTTGGAACAAATCAGGTGACCATAATAACCGTCGATCAAATCCGTCCGGCCTTTCTCACTTTTTAATTTTACTTTCGAACCGTCCGGCAATGTTGCCCCGGGCTTACGTCTTATGAAAAATTTTAATTTTCGCTTCACGACCCTGCTGCTTGCGGCGGTCCTATCTTTCTTCAGCATCCATTCCGCCGCCCAAAAGCTCATTCCACTACCCAACTTTCAGCCGTCCTGGGTACAGGAATACAAGCCGTTCCGCATTGCCGGCAACCTCTATTATGTCGGAAGCTACGAGCTCTGCAGCTATCTTATCACCACCCCACAGGGTCATATCCTGATCAATACCGGCCTTCCGGGATCGGATACAATGATCCGGCGGCACGTGGAAGAGCTGGGGTTCAAAATGTCGGATATCAGGATTTTGCTGACAAACCAGGCACACTTCGACCATGTCGGCGGGTTCGCAGCGATAAAAGAAATGACCGGCGCCCAGGTTATGGTCCAGGAAATGGATGCGCCCGTGTTGGCGGATGGCGGTAATTCGGACTATTTAATGGGTGGTCACGGGATGATTTTCCAACCGGTAAAGGCAGATCGCTTGCTGCACGACCGGGATACGGTAAGATTGGGTGATATGAAGATCGTCGTGCTGCACCATCCGGGTCATACCAAGGGAGCCTGCAGCTTTCTTTTCGATGTGAAGGATGAGACTCGGACGTATCGTATACTCATCGCCAATATCCCCACGCTTCTTAACGATACGGAATTCCCGGGTATGCCCACCTATCCCCAGGTGGAGAAGGATTATGCCTATACGCTGGATGCAATGAAAAAATTGCAATTTGACCTCTGGTTTGCCGCTCACGCCGGCCAGTTCGATCTGGATAAAAAGCACAAACCCGGTGATGGCTATAACCCCGAAGCCTTTTCTGACCGCGCGGGATATGATGAGGCCATCGGCGATTGCTATCAGAATTATTTGAAAAGAGTCGACAAGAAAGTTAGCACGCCCTGATCCCTCTCTATCGCTTACACTCAAGTCCTTACCGTTTGACGAACTTTTTTACATATCGTTGGGTGGGCGTCAGGATTTCCACGAGATAGATTCCCGAAGCCAGGTTGCCACAGGGGACTACCAAGGTGGATGAAGCCGACCCATTGAGCAGCCGGCGGAGTATCCTGCCCGACACATCGTACAGATCGACCTCGTTCACAGGCTCCTGTCCTGCAACAATGTTGAGCGCGGCGTCGACGGGATTGGGATAAACCAGAGGATCGTAGGCCTTTTTGCCAAATCGCAGGAGAACCACCAGCGAATAAGAATAATTGCCGTTAACATCGACTTCCTTGAGCCGGTAAGCATTCAACCCTGGTGCAGGCGAATCGTCCACCGCTTCATAATGCTGCGGCGTCTGGCTATTGCCAACGGCTTTCACCGTCAGCACGGTCCCGAAATGGACGCCGTCTGTTGACCTTTGCACCTCGAAATGGTCGCTATTTTCTTCCATGGCCGTTACCCATTGCAGATCGGCATACTCATCATTGATGGCCTCACCTGTAAAGCTGACCAGGGTCACCGCTAAAGGGTTAGTAGTAGGCACAGACTGCACGAAAGCATCCGAGAGCATGGTAGACAACACCGCATTATTGTGACTGGTGACGGCAAACCCGGCGTAGGTCCCGCTGCCGTTGGCGCCAAAACCCAGGTCCACGGGCACTCCGATTTCTGTCCAGTTGGTTCCGTCCGGTGACAGGTATCCGCTGTACGATGAATCGAACTTTACCAGCTTGACCCAATAAGGAGCCGCAAGACCAGGCACAGTGTTTATGGTAGTGCTGGCACCGGTAGCACTCCGGTATTGAAACAATGCCCCCTGACGAGACGTGACCCCTATAAACACATTACGGGCATTGTTATCGGAACTCTCCCGAATCATGATGCCGGCCTTATTATCGGGATCCGAAGAGTCCTGCGCGCCGATATGGGCGACGATCTGCTCGTCGCCGACTACGGTCACATAAGCGAACCGGAACGCATCCACAGTTCCTCCTATATCAGTTCCCGAACCGTTGACAGTATATACAAAGTATTCGGTATTATAGCAGGCGGACCCGGCGACCCCGACATTGCCGATGTCCTCGGTGCTCCAACGGGTTGGGAGTGGAGGACAGTCTGTAGGGCAGGCGGGGGTGGAAAAACCTGAAGGGGAGGAGAAGGTGCTTACCCGTCTGCCGGCACAGGTCGTTGCGACCTGGTAGAGATAGTCGTACCCGCAGGAAAGTGCCGGCAGGACTGCGGAATTCGAATCGGTGGCGATCTGCGACCAGTTGAGGACACTGACATTCCTATATTGTACAGTATACCCCGTTACATTCTCCTCCGCCTGCCAGCCCAGCAGTGTGTTGCCGCCGGGCTCATTGGTCAGGGTAAACCCGGTAGGCGGAGCGCAGGTAACGACGGGCTGGACAACGGTATCCGGAGCGAGGCCCGTTAGTCCATATACCAGCAGGCTGTCGGAATCGCTGGGCAGGTATACTTTACCATTGGCAACCGTGGGGCAAACAAATTTCGCATACATTCCAACATTGTCACTCGCCACCATGTTGGAATTCCAAAGCTCCCGGGTAACATTGCCCGCACTTATTGCCCGGAGGATGCCCGGGCATTGAGCCTGGTTCGCATCGCAATTGTTGGAATGGCTCACCCAGAGAATGGCTGTTGAGTCCACGGCGCCGTTGGAAGTTACGGACATCACCGACCCGCTGTTTCCGATCGGTCCCTGGATACCGCTGATGGCAACCCCGGAGGAATCCAGTTTTCCAGCCGCTCTGTCCACGGGAAAGGCCTTCAGCAGGGAGTTTTCCGGCCAGGTGTAGACGAATTCATTGGCGGTGCCTTTGTAATACGTCAGTGCCGTATGCATATGTGCAGATGCGCCAAGATTGATGGATTGCAGGACATTGTTGGACGAATCCGAATAGCCGCCCATATTATTGCGATCCACCACGTAAATCTTACCTTCTTTCGAACCCGTCACAGCGAATTGGGTATTGGGGATCAGCATGACCTGGACCGGGGCGAAATCCAGGTCGGCGTTGTCCAGGTCGGCGTAGTTATAGGGGGTAAAGTAACTGCTTACTTTCAGTGTGTTGCCGGAAGGGGTCAGCTGAACGACGCTTTCCCCCATGTTGGTGGCAGCGGAAGGGATACTATCTGCCAATCCATTTCCTGTACCCAGGTAAATATTGCCCAATGAATCTGCGGCCGGGCNNAGACTGGTATTGTACACGATCTTTTGTTGCAGTGTTGTAGCATCATAGCCCAACAGCCAGCCGTAATAGGGATCCCAATCACAATGGGAGGAATACCCGATATACACGATACCGTTCAGCAGCAGGAGGCCGGGTCGCTGGTTTTGTTTCTTGGGGTCGAACCGGATCACCCCGTTGACGTTACTATACCCGATGCCGTTTACCTGGGCGGTGATGGTCACGGGACTGCCGGTTTTGTCAGACCCTGTAGTGATATCCAGGGCATGCAAATACTGCGTGAACGTATTCGTGCCGTCCGTTGACACGCTCCGGGAAACCAGGTAAATCGTCCCGGTCGTCTTGTCGATCACAGGCGTTCCAACGATACCAAATTTCCCCTGGAAATCTTTGTAAGAATAGCCGCAGAACGGAGGACTCATATCGGAATTCTGCGGCGGCCTCGTCCCGGCAGGTGTAAGGTTGACATGCCAGTATGCGCCGGACTTCCTCGCACTGTCTGCATCGAATGCATAGACAGAATTGTTGACAGTAGCAACGTACACCACATTCCTGGTGCCCACACCCGGCAGGTTAATGGCCGTGGCCAGAAGTGCCTGGGCATAGACCTTGTCGTCCAGTGCACAGGAAAACAATTTTGCAAAACTGCCTGTTAGTACATTTTTGGTATTCAACCGGGTCTCCTGGTTGTTAAACCCCGTACGGTTTAAATCATTGTGCTGGGTGAGTACATCTACCTGTGCACTTGCGGACATAGTACAGATCACCAGGACACCTGACAATGTCAATGTGAGCTTTTTCATACAGCCTTTTAAAAGTGAAGTATTAGCAGAAAGGGAGTGACCAACTCATGGGATTTTGGACGGATGAGTGGTTAAGAAGAGGAGAGTGAAGAACCCTGAAAATACAAGGCGAAACTCAAATATAATATTTTCTTTTAATAAATGCAATAGTTACTAAGACTCAGCGCCTGCCTGGTCATTTACCTGATCGCCAGTTCCCTTACCCGGCGGCAAGGAGCCAGGTTTTTTCAAGACCAGTATTTCACAGATGGAAAAGGTTTGGAAGGAAGTATATCCCGGTCAAAAATCCGCCCGGTTCATCGATGCGGCGATGGCGATCGCCATTTTTATCTCCTGTATGGGGCTGTTCGGGCTCGTCGCTTTTACAGCTTGTCTTCCTTTCGATCTTCATTGCTTCGCCTATTGCCTGGTATTTTTTACACCGTTGGTTGCAGGACTTCGCTTACCGTGTAACGATCAGCTGGTGGATATTTGTTCTCGCAGGATCCGGGGGGATAGCAATGGCGTTGATCACAGTCAGCTTTCGGGCTATTAAGGCTGCAATTGCCAATCCCATCAAAACCTTGAGGACAGAATGATTACGATTTGGGTGGAAGATTAGGACGTATTTTTTTCTGAAACTTTTTACTTAAATTGAATAGTACTTCAAGGAAAAGAAGGCATTGAAGCGGCCAAACAGCATATCGATGAACCGGAAGAAAAGGAAAATAGTCTCTAAATGGACCCGTTCAAAATAACGATACATATGGTTTCAAGCCTTGACGGAATGATTGCCAAAAAAGACAATAGCGTTTCGTGGTTTGAGACATCTGACTACTACGAGCAAGGAATGGCTGCCCAGGACACAGAGCAATTCCTTACAGCAATAGATTGCTATGTAATGGGGTCCCGGACCTACGAACACGCCCTCGAGCTTTCAAAATCATATGGGTGGGTTTATGGAGATAAACCGACAATTGTAGTCACTCATAGAAACCTGCCGATTGACAGACCAAACATTGAACTCTATTCGGGCGATCTGAATAAACTGGTGAATGAACGACTAAAACCAAACTACAGGAATGTTTGGCTTGCAGGGGGAGCAATCCTGGCGAAAGATTTCATTGGTTTAAAATTGGCGGACGAAATAAGGTTATCCATTTTGCCTATTATTTTGGGTGACGGGACACTGTTTTTCGACCACATAGGACAAGAACAACTCTTGCACCTGAAAGACGCGACAGCCTACAAAAGCGGAATGGTTGAACTACTTTACGAAATAAGAAAATAACTCATCCACCGATATTTTCTAGCTATCCACCGATTACCTCTGCCATCATTCCTATCCCGGCGCCTCATAAAAGCAACTAAAACAAAAAAACTCGCGTAAAGATGATAGGCTAACCGCCGCATTACGCTCAAATTGAATGGGTTATAACGAAAGTCTCGCTGTTTTTCTCTTTGGCCGGATTTTTGACCTCTTCGCTAACCGCCCGTATCCTCCTTTTTTTTATTTGTTATGTAAATGTTAACTTCGTTTCCCATAAAATAAACCCTATCAAGTATTTGTTGTCATAGCGCACATAATCCACTTATAAGGGTTGTAGCAAAAAAACAGATTGAATCTCAATATATATAAGAAAAACTAAATATCATGACTTCTTTGGCATTACTTTACATCGACCCAGGTTCCGGCAGCTTATTATTCCAAGCCCTCGTCTCCGGCTTCTTAACGATAGTTATCTTCTTCAAAAGGATCGTTGCCTACGTAAAATACCTGTTTCTGAAAGTAAAGACTAAACGGGAAGAAGGATGATCGATCCGCAATACTTTTCCTATAGGGATCCTAATGCGAGAGTAGTAAAGAAGGCGGATGGTTTTTACAGGTATATCTTTAATGGTTACCAACAGGAATATGATCATTTAATGCAGTCAGGTCTGTATCAGCAATTGATAGACCTGCAGCTGATGATACCCCATAAAGAAGTGGAGATTGACGCTCCCGACCCCTCTATTTATAAATTGCTGTATCCCCGGCAAATAACGTTTCAGAGCTATCCGTATGAATGGTCGTATACCCAATGGCGAAAGGCCATTTTGGCATTTCTACAGATCAATCAGCTGGCGCTCAGGCATGGAATGATCTTAAAAGACGCCACTCCTTTTAATTTTTTCCTTTCCGGCGGAAAGGCTCTTTTATTGGATACCTCTTCCTTTATATTCTACAAGGCAGGAGATCCCTGGTTAGCCTACCGGCAGTTTTGTGAAGAGTTCTTAGCGCCATTCGCTTTAATGCATTACAACGGAGCGATCTGGGCCCGGCTCTACCAGTCTCAATTACGGGGGATACCCTTGTCATTCGTCAGTAAGGAACTGCCCCTGAAATCAAAGCTCAACCTCNNCATTTACATTCCGGCTTTCAGAATAACGCCGGGCAGGAAAAGCAAACCGGAAAGGGAACACACACCCGGGAAAAGATCCGCACGCTGCTGAACATGATACGCTCTACCGCGTCTTCCTGGAAGACTTGTTTTACCTACAAGCCGGTTTGGGTGGATTATTACGATAAGGATATCGCGTCCAACGAATACCTCGAAGACAAGAAAAAGACCGTCGGACAATGGCTGGCTGAAACACAACCGGATACCGTCATCGACCTGGGCGCCAATACCGGCATGTTCTCGCTTATTGCCGCCAGCCATGCAAAACACGTCATAGCGGTGGAATACGATGATACCTGCGTAGACAGGATCGAGCATACTATTGCGGAGGAAAAAATCGGCAACGTGACGGCCTTGACAGGTGACCTGACGGAAGTGAGCCCCGCCCTGGGATTATTGAACCAGGAATACCTCTCGCTGATC
>PMUF01000051.1 GCA_003167015.1 Chitinophagaceae bacterium
GGGCATGCCGAAGCCTGCAATATCATTTACGATCCTTCGGTGATCTCCTATGACGAATTGCTCGCCGCATTTTTTACCGCCCATAACCCGACGCTGCTGAACAGACAGGGCAATGATGTAGGAACGCAGTACCGGTCGGCTATTTTTTATCATAATGCGCTCCAAAAGAAAAAGGCGCATTATTATATCGACAGGCTCAACACGGAAAAGGCGTATAAGGACCCCATCGTAACCGAGATCATGCCCTTTACCGTATTTTATATGGCAGAAGCGGACGAACAGGATTTTTACAATAAGCATCCCAGCCAGCACTATTGTCAGTATGTGATTCAGCCCGAAATGGAAAAATTCAGGAAGGTGTTCAAGGACAAACTCAAGCCATAATATGAGACCGGTATTTTCAATTATTCTTATACTGCTGTTTTCGATGTCCGCTGCCCGTGCGCAATACCTTACATCGGACAATTCGCACAAGAACAATCCGTATTATTCGACGACGGATACTACGAAATTGCAAGTCAGCAATGCCGTGTGGAAGAAGATCCTCCCGCCCGACCTCTATGCCGTTGCCCGCGAACAGGCGACAGAGAAGCCTTTTACGGGGAAATACCTGAATAATGAGACCAAAGGGACTTATTACTGTGCCGTTTGCGGCAATGTGCTGTTCAGGTCCAATGCCAAGTTTGCGAGTACCTGCGGATGGCCGAGCTTTTTTCAGCCCATTAGAAAGGGCAGCGTTATCTACAAAACCGATAATTCATATAATATGACCCGGACAGAAGTCATCTGTGCCAGATGCGGGTCGCATCTGGGGCACATTTTCGATGATGGTCCGCCGCCCACCCATAAAAGATTTTGCATGAATTCAGTCTCCCTGAATTTTACCCCGGATGGCGCCGCCAGATAGTCCGCCCGACGACCCCACCGGGAAGTCCTGCCAGATAACTCCCCGGCCGGCCCCGGACTCCCGCGTTATGCCCGCGTATAATTATTGATCCAGTTGGATTCCCAGGTCTTTCCCCCATCGACGGAGAAGGCTTGTTCGGAACGGAAGGTATTTGCAGTGAGAGCGATAAGCGTAAAGCGTACCCAAATCGCGCGGCCCTTGTATTCCTCCTGGTCGTAGAACTCGCCGCGTCCGTTTTTAAACTCCCCGACGCAGGGCGGCATTCCCAGCACTCCGACCTTACTGGTGGCAAACGTGAGATTCCACTCGTGCGTCTGTGCATTGTAAAGTCGCAGGGCGAGCAGTTCCAGGTGACCATTGGGACCATCGGATTCGAGCTCCGTCAGGTTACCGCGTCCGTTCATGATCTTGCTGGCAACCGAGGCGCCGTCCATGTCGACCCACGAGGTAGAACCCGTCAGCGGGTGCAGGATCCGCGAAGAGTGCTCTTTCCAGGTGCCGATCGCGAAGTCAAAATCGTGCTGACCGGGTACTTCGGGGGGAAATTTCGGCGCGACGTAGCCGGCGCTGCCCGGAGTGGAGATGTCCCGGGTCAGGTGGGCAATAAAAACCACCGTCCAGTTCTTACCCCCGTCATTGGATAAATATATGGTATAGGTATGCGAATCTGCGGCAATATCGGACCAGACGCCCTTTTCCATGACAGATTTTCCCCCTTCCGTTCCCTGACCGAACAATTCACCACGGCCATCTTTAAACGATCCGATCGTGGGGTTCTCGAGTACGCCGTCGGAACTGCTGGCGAAATTCTGGCTCCATTCATGTGATGCCGGATTATACAGGAACAGCGTCGTGCCTTCGAAATGGCCGAGGGGGCCATCCGCCTCTATTTCCTCCAGCGAAGCACGGCCATTCCAGACTTTCCGGACCTTGACCGTGCCGTTGAGCTCGACCCAGGAACTGGAATCCCTGAAAACGTTCAGCAGCCGCTGAATATGTGTGTGCCAGTTACCGATATTGAAGTCAAAATCGTGCTGGCCGTCCCGCAGGGAGTCGATAGGACGGTGCATTGCGGAGGATCCCTGGGCTACCAGGACAGCGCATAGGACTAAGTAAAAACGAAGTTGTTCGCGTATGGGTTTCATAACCTATTTTTGAAAAGAATGATTTTTATCAAAAGTAGAAAGGGTGGAGGACTATTTAATAGGCCGGTTTACAGATTTTAGGTAGTCCGGTTGTTGACATTTTCTAAATGTTCCATTCAATCGGTCATTCTACCCGACTTTTAATTAACTTAGATTTGATGAACTTTACAAAGAATCCCCGAAAAGCCATTGTTGCAGGGGCATTGCTGATCCTGATAGGTTTTTCGTGGAATTGCGCCCGGTTAAAATCGGTACCTTCCGATGCTCCCAATGACGGGCTTTTTTTGCCTGACGGTTTCCGGGCGGTGGTTGTCGTCGACAGTTTGAAGGGGCAGGCCCGGCATATCGCGGTTAATTCGAATGGCGATATTTATGTAAAAGCCAGAAGTCCTTATTTGAACGACGGGTATGGTAATATTGCGCTCAGGGATACGGATGGCGATGGTAAAGCCGATCTGATCATCCCCTTCGGTAAATATGAGGGCCACACTTACGGGACGGCTATGCGGATCCATGACGGCTACCTGTATTTCAGCTCAGAGCTGATGGTTTACCGCATGAAACTTACTCCCGGTCAATTGGTTCCCGAAAGTCAGATGGATACGATCGTTATCGATAGCCTGCCTTATCACGAACATCAGACCAAACCGGTTGCCTTCGATGATCTGGGGCACATTTTCGTAGGCTGGGGGGCCGGATCCAATGCAGGTCAGGTCGATAACCGTCAACCCGGCTCTCCGGGTATTGGCATTCCGGGTTCTCGCGATAGCGTCAATCCCTGGTTAAAAGACCATGCCGGGATCTGGATGTTCGATGCCAATAAAACCAATCAGCGTCAATCCGATGGAATAAGATATGCCACAGGGTTAAGGAGCATCGTCGCGCTGGATTGGAACCCGGAGAATAAATCGCTTTATACGGTTGCTCATGGCCGGGACGATTTCCGGCTGCTGTGGCCCGATCTTTATACACCCTGGCAAAGCGCCATGCAGCCTGCAGAAGAGTTTTTTAAAGTCAACGAAGGTCTTGACGGCGGCTGGCCCTATTATTATTACGACGAGCTGAGGGGTAAAAAGTTGCTCAACCCCGAGTTTGGCGGCGACCAGGTGAAAGAAGGCGACGGGGCAAAACTAACTAAGCCGCTCATCGGTTTTCCGGCGCATTTTGCTCCCAATGACCTGTTGTTTTATCGGGGGAAACAATTCCCGGCCCATTACCAAAACGGCGCTTTTATTGCCTTTCATGGCTCCACCGACCGGGCCCCCTATCCGCAGGCAGGTTACATCATAGTATTTGTTCCTTTTAAAAACGGACAGCCTTCGGGTCCCTGGGAAGTATTCGCAGATGGTTTTGCCAGAGTTGATCCTATCGTCAATGTAAGTAACGCCGTATTTCGCCCGATGGGTTTGGCTGAAGGGCCGGAC
>PMUF01000626.1 GCA_003167015.1 Chitinophagaceae bacterium
CTATTGGCTCTTTGGAATAAGGTTGCGGCGCCACGAATTCATTCATCCCCAACTCACCCACCTTGTCCCCCGCAGGCGCTCTGCCACCCGATGCCCGGCTACTCAGCAGATAAGTGCCCGGCGTAACGCGCAACACCGTACCCTCCGCCACCCCGGAATAATGATTCCCCGTATTCAACCCCTTGATCGAAAACCCTTCCCCCAGATCCGGCAACGAAATGTCCATGCCATGCTCCCGCCATTCGATCCTCGTCACCTCCCTGTCGGGAGCAGGTTTCCCAAACGGATTCCGAATCGAAATCGCATCCGGCATCACCTCGAGCCGCCATAGACCCGCGCCTACCTTGTCCAGGAAGTACGCCCCTGTTCCCTCGTAATGAACGACCGGTGAATGACCGACCCCGGCCACATGCTCCAGCCGCGTCGCATCTAAAGGCCGCGAACCGGTCGGGTTCGAGTAATAAAATTCGGAACCGCTGTTCATTTCACTCAGGGACTCGCGATAGCTGACCCGGAACAAGTCGAACACGCTGTCAGCAGGATAAGTCCCGAAATGCTGACCTCTAGGTATCCGGTGAAAAGCCCTCGCGGCAATCAAAAGACTGATGGCCTTGGAGGGCGTATAGGCAAGATTAAGATAGTGTGTTTGATATTCCGTATTGGCATAGGCCAGCGCCAGGGGGTCATAGGCGAACTGCGTGGCCCATTGAAAACCCGCCGCCCTGAAGCTCCGCACCATGGCCGGATACATATAAGAGGCTAGTACATCGGCGGCATCGAACTCATAAACCATCCGCGCCTTGTTCCTGAAGGCGGCGATGCTGTCGAACGGTATCGGATAACTATCCACATTCGGCAGATAGTTGCCGCGCCGCTCCTGACCGTATACCAGACCGGTAGGATACCATTGAAAACTGAATCCGTTGACATCTGATGCCGCAACCGCCGCAGCATAAAAAGGATTCTGACTGATATTATAGAACAAAGGCTTGCTCCAACCCGTAGCCTTCACCGCGGCAGCCAGCCGGTTGATATACCTCGTCACCCCTTCAGCAGGTCCGCTATGGCTGGGCTCATTGTCCAGCTCCACCGCAATGACATCCGGATCGGCGCCATACGTCAGCTTTGTATAGGGGTTCACGTGATGGAAAAACTGGTGCAGATAATTCTCCTCTGCCCGGATAGCCGTATCATTGGTCGTCGCCCGGCCCTTACCATACACTCGCGAAAAACCCGGTGTCATTTCGTCCTTCTGTGGATAGCCGTTGCCCCAGAAGGCAATCGGCGTTATGATCACCCTGATACCGCGTTTCCGCAGTTCAGCCACCAGGAAGTCGAACAGTCGCAGATGCTCGTTCTCCAGCAGATTGCCCAGCGAATCACTGATCTCGGTATCCCAGACATGTACCCGAAAGGCATCCAGCCCAAGCCTCGCCATATGATAAACGTCTTCCCTGATCGCTTCTTCAGGATCGGCATGCAGCGCCTCATGCGCCCGGTAAGAGTAAGCAAAGGGCGCCGTATAATTGACGCCGAAAAAAGCCGCCTCCGCATTATTTTTCGTCCACCGCATCACGCCGTGCTTGTCCACGTACACCTCGCTCTGTGCCCACCCGCGACCCCCTAACAACGCGAGCACCATTATCATCATAGGGATTCTCATACGCCCTCCATCTTTTAATTGCCGTAACCCGCATTTTGACCGATCACACCCTCACCCTGCACAATAATGGCCTCCGGGATCGGGTACAATGTATCATAAGGTTGCGCTTGCCTGCCCATGGCTATGGCGGTAGAAATATACGAACCATTTCGCAAAAGATCCTGTCTCCGCACCCCTTCCGCATATAATTCCCGACCTCTCTCATCCAAAATAGCCTGTCTCATCGTCGTCTGGGTCAATCCCGACAGATCGCTTACGCCCGCCCTCTCCCTTACCTGGTTGATATAGGAGTAGGCATTGGCAGGGCCTGTTTGCTCATTGATCGCTTCCGCCATCGACAACAACACATCGGCATAGCGGAATACCACCACATCCTGAGAAGTAGCTTCATTATTGGCCGTCAGGTTTGTATATTTCAGGGGACAGGCTCCCGGCATCCCGTTCGCCTGGTTCCTCACTACACCACTGGTATTGGTATAGCTGGTCAGAATAGTTGACAATCGCTGATCCGTAGGATCATATTTATTATAAAAGGCCCAGGGCATATACTGAACCTGCCAGCCCGAAGCCTCCGGCTCGATGCCCGGTGCAGACGCATAGTCCGATGGCAACACCTCCTGCGGCCAGTAATTCGGACTGGTCAGATTGGCGGGGACGGCATAAATGATCTCGGAATTGGCCGATGTATTGAAGATGCTCTGATACGCCGTCTGCCCGGATATGAGGGGTGTCGTCACCAGCGAATAAACACCCATGTTGATAATCGCCTGAGCCTGTGTCTGCGCCGCGGCCCATTGCTTTTTCATCATATAGATCTTTAATAACAACATATTGGCAACACCCTGCGAGATCCTTCCCCAGTTAGCGGCATCGTTGTTATAGCTCGGCTGCAGGTTCGGTATAGCCGTCGTCAGGTCATTGATCATCTGGTTGACATAGGCCGTGTCGCTCAGCCTCGGCGTTTCAGCCGTATCGGTCAGCGTGGCTTCGCTCGTCTTCACATTGACCGGTCCATAAAAATCGTACAGCACGAACATCAGCCATGCCCTCAACGCCTGCGCCTCTGCAATATAAGCCGTCTTGATATTCGCCGGTACGGCGGCAGAGGCATTGATGGCAGTCATGATATCTGTCGCCTTGGCCACATAGCTCACCTTATAATAGGTGGGATCGTTCGCCCCCACCCACGTATCGGGACCCCAGGTATAATTTTCCAGCGGCCCGGTTATCGCATCCTGTGCAGTATTCGTGATCTCGTCGGTATTGATCATCGACCGTGAAAGATAGGTTTTGGGATCGGCATTGTATAGCGCCGCATACCATGTAGGTCCTGACGTTCCGGGATCGTCATTGCCCCAGTTGGAAGTAAAGGGCACATACAACGTCATCAATGCAGCATTCGCATCGCCGGCCGATTGATAAAAATTCTGCGGGGTCAGCTCTGAATATTCCTGTGGTTCCAGCGATTTCTTGCAAGCCACCACAAACAGCATACAGACAGCCACCGACAGCACCAGATTCACTTTGTTATAATACTTTTTCATATATAGTAAAGTTTTAAAAAGTTGCATTAAGACCAAACGTCGTCGACAACGCCTGGGGATAAGGATTCAGCGTACCCAGCGTAGTAGACTGCGAAGACAGTTCCGGATCATACCCTTTATAATTGGTCCACAAGGCCAGATTTTGAACAGTGCCGTAGAATCTTATCGACTTGATAGCCTTCCTGATATTCCAGGTATATCCCAGGGTGACATTATTCAACCGCAGATAATTCACATTTTGATAAAAGAAATTGGTATTCCCGCTGGGGTTCAGCCCGGCGTATGAATCCGATGCTATCCCCGGCAAGGTACCGGTTGGGTTGCTGGCCGTCCATACATTCTTGATCATCGTCACCGTATTCTGCCCGTTGGATACCGACAGTCTGGCCGGACTGAGCAGCCCTTCCGCATAATAATCGCTCTGTATATACTCCTTCAGCTTCGCATAGAAGAATACCGACAGATCGAACTGCTTATAGGAAAAACGGTTGGTCATGCCCAGGTTCCAGGCAGGACTGGTATGCCCCAACTTAACCACATCGTCGGAGCCTAACTGCCCCTTCCCACTCACATCTTTATAAATGATATTACCTACAGTAGCCAGCGGCATATAGGATGGGATCTGAGAAGAGGACTTAATGATGCCCGCGGTCTCCCAACCATAGACTTCATCGATCCGGTCATGGACGCCCTGGTAAGGCTCCAACGCATTATAGGGGTCTCTTGTCAACCAACGATTGACATAATCTGCTATATTAAATGAAGTCTCCCACCGGAACGATTTACCCTGGATGTTTTTAGTGGTGATCGAAAACTCGACTCCCTGGCTGCGCTGTGAGCCGATATTGACATTCAAATAGCTCACTGCATTGTTGGCAGGCAAAGGCACCGCATTCAACAGGTTGACCCTGTCATTCCGAAACACATCTATCGTACCCGTAATCCTGTTTTTGAACAGGCCATAATCGATGCCGAAATTGGTGTTCCGGATCGTTTCCCAGGTTAGATTAGGATTCGCCAGCTGGCTGGCGGATACAGCCGGATAATAAGTCGCCGCTCCGCCGCTCCCGATCAGGAAGCTTCCGCCATTGGTCGCATACAGTTCCAAAGCATTTAAGCCGGCATCATCACCCACTGTCCCATAGCCTGCCCGTAACTTCAGGTCGGAAATGACTTTTGAATCGGCCAGAAAAGATTCCTGGCTGATCCGCCATGCACCCGATGCCCCTCCGAAGACCCCATATTTTTTATTGGCGGCAAAGTCGCTCGATCCATCCCTCCTGGCATTGACGGTCAAAATATACTTTCCCTGATAGTCGTAGTTGGCCCTGAAGAATTGTGATATCTTGATCACATCCAGCGAATGGTATGACTGCACATAATTTTGAGCGAGATCGGTGCCCAAACCTATATCGTTATATCCCAGTGCATCCGTAAAAAAGCCTACCCCTTGCATGGACGTATTTTCATTGAAACTCTTATAATACCCGCCGCCGCCAACCAGCGAGATATGATGGTCCCCGAATGCCTGCGAATAAGTCGCATAACCCTCTGCACTATAGTTCTGAACGGACTGCGTTGACAACTGTCCCACCCCGTCGGGATAAAGGAAATTGTTCGCAGTCGAAGGAAGATAGAACTGCCGGTTGGAAGACGTTTTATCGATTCCTCCCACCAGGTTGACCTTCAGATGATCCAGTACCTTGACCTCCACATTGGGAGCCGCCAGTATTCTGCCCGTCTGCAATTTATCCTGGATGATCAGGAAGGCCGCCGGGTTCATGATCTGGGAATTCAACGTCTGGGTAAAGCCGCCGGTGCTGTCATAGATCTTGACGGCAGGAGAAAAGGCATACGCCGACTGTAAAGAGTTATATTTTTCTGCCCCGCCGTCATTGGAACCGGTAGATGCATTGTTGCTGTTGATCTGGCTCATCGTCAGGTTGACGCCCACTTTTACCCAATCATTGATCTTCTGCACGATATTGATCCGACCCATATAACGGACGAAATCGGAGTTCTTCAGGATGGCCGTGTTATCATAATAGTTGAAGGACGCAAATACCTGCGTCCGGTCACTCCCCCCGTTGATGGAAACATTATGCTGATCGACAATCCCGTTCCGCATTAATAACCCCAGCCAGCCAGTGCCTTGTCCGGCCGTATCTATCTGTGCCTGGCTAAAAAGCGGGAAATACCCGGGACCTGTAGTATTCGTACCATAAGGCGCCAGACCATTGTTATACAGGTACTGATCGTAGGCCAGTCTGTCCTGCTGAGTCTCGAAGTCGGTGGCGTTGAGGAGATGATAATAGGGCTTGGGCGTTTGTACCGTATAACCTCCGGAGTATTCCGTGGTCACCGTATTATTCCCCTTCGGATGCTTGGTGGTAATAAGAATGACGCCATTAGCTGCCGCAGAACCATAAATGGCCGTGGCGCTGGCATCCTTCAGTATCTCTATCGATTCGATGTCGCTAGGGTTGATATTCTCCAATGGATCCCTGTCTATCCCACCGCTAAAGCCTATTTCGTTCGAGCTCCCCCCACTCGAGATGGCAGGCTCCGCCGCCTGGTTGTCAAAGAGGGGCACCCCGTCTATCACATACAAAGGATAGTTTTGTCCGCGAATATTGATGTTTAATCCACCACCCGGCTGCGCACTCCGGGTATCCGCATTCAAACCCGCCGCCTGTCCCTGCAGCATGTTATTAATGGTAGGCGTAACGTCCTTCGGCAGATCTGCCTCCTTCAGGCTCACGATCGATCCGGTGATCTCTTTCTTCTGCTGGGTACCATAACCGACCACGATGGCCTCATTCAAACTGTTGGCAGTTGCCGTCAGCGTGACCTTGATATCGGACCCCGCCCTGACCCTCGATTCCTGCATTTCATACCCGACAGACGTAAATACAAGGGCATCTCCCGGAGACGCCAGGATGCTAAAAGTACCGTTCTCCTTAGTCACGGCGGCCCGGTTCTTGTCTTTGACAGTCACCGTCACTCCCGCCACAGGGTTGTTTTCCGCATCCAGCACTTTACCGGTGATTGTTTTTTGCTGGGCCCTGAGTTGTAGGCCGGACAGCAGCGTAAGAATACCCAAAAGGGTGTAAAGCAATCGTCTTTTTTTCATTTTGGCAGTTTTCCAAAATTAACCCGCGTTCCATCTGCAGGCTTGTCTCAGCGTCCCGAACTTTGGTCCGATCTGACTATTATTGCCGTAATACATGAAAATCCCCGCTTACTTTTATACATTTGAAGTGTCCTTATTACACTTTATTTAAAGTGTCTTTGATACACTATCTAAGCTTGTCATGAAAAATTATCTCGTCTGCATAGCATTGCTTGTCTGCTCAATCACTCTCACCGCTCAGGCGCCCAAGCTGACATTTACCCATCTTTCTAATGACCAGGGTCTGTCCAACAGTACCATAGAAGCTATCTTCCAGGACAGTCAGGGATTTATCTGGTTCGCTACCCGGGACGGACTGAACCGCTATGACGGCGCCGAAATAATCACCTACCGGAACAACCCTGCCGATACGACCAGCCTCAGCGATAGCTATATCCGGTGCATCTGTGAAGACCAGCAGCATAACCTGTGGGTCGGAACGATCAATGGCCTGAACAGGCTTAACCGGGCAAAGAATAATTTCACCCGTTTCCGGCTGAGCAGCAATGCGGTATCTTCCATAGCAGAAGACAAAAAAGGCAACCTGTGGATTGGCACCGATGGCGGCGGCGTCAATCTGCTGAATAACAACAGGGACAGCTTCCATTATTTCCGGCACAATCCTTCCACAGCCAACAGTTTGGCGGACGATAGGATCAATCATATATACGTGGACAAAAAAGGAAACAGCTGGGTGGGGACGGAAGCCGGTCTCGATCTCTTCAATGCCGCCACCGGCACTTTCACCTCTTATCTTCATTCAGCTGCTGCCGGCCTTTCCGGCAACGCCATCACGGTCATCGGCGAAGACAGGCAGGGCAATCTATGGCTCGGCACAAAAAATGACGGGCTCTATCTGTTCGATCCTCTTCAAAAGACCTTTACCTCATTTGCTCACTCGGACAAAGATCCCGGCAGCCTGGGCAATAATATGGTCAGGACCTTACTGGTAGACAAAAAGGGGCAGCTTTGGTGCGGTACGATCAATGGCGGCCTGAATCTATACAACCCTTCGGCCAGGTCCTTTTCGCATTATGAGAATGAGCCCGGCAATGCTGTAAGCCTGTCTCAAAGGACCATCTCGGCGTTGTTTGAAGATAACCAGGGTAATCTATGGATCGGTACTCATCGGGGGGGTATCAATATATATTCCCCCGGCAAGGAAAAGTTCAACCTCTACCGGCAGGAGTCTTCGCCCAATAGCCTCAGCTATAGTGATGTAAAGGCTTTTTGTGAAGATGACGGCGGGAATATCTGGGTGGGGACCGACGGTGGCGGCCTGGACTTGTTCCTGCGGGATAAACACATCTTTCAGCATTACCGTTATGACCCCTTCAACAACAACAGCATTGGGTCCGACGCCATATTAAATGTGATGCGGGACAGGGAAGGCAATCTGTGGGTCTCCACCTGGGGCGGAGGTCTTAACCTGCTTGATAAAACGACCCGCAGGTTCACCCGCTTCCAGCACCGCGCCGGCGATAGCAGTTCCATCAGTTCAGACTTTGTCCAGCAAACATTTGAAGACTATGAAGGCAAAATATGGGTGGCCACCTACTACGGCGGCCTTAACCTGTTCGATCCGAAAAAAAAGCGGTTTACCCGGCTCATCGATGACCCCTCCGGCCAAACAAGCCTGACCGGTAAAAACATTGTCGCCATCAATGACGATAAAGAAGGAAATATCTGGATCGGCACCGATGATGGCGGGTTGAATTGCTACCACCCTGCTACCCGGCATTTCTCTCATTATTTCAATAAGGGCGAAAGAATGCCCGATCTGCGGGTTATTTTTTGCGACAGCAGGGGACGCCTGTGGATAGGGCAGAAGGGATTATACCTGTTGGATGCGGCCACTGATAGCTTTCGTATCTGTACAGATAAGGCAGGGCTGTCCGATGACTTTATCAAAGG
>PMUF01000629.1 GCA_003167015.1 Chitinophagaceae bacterium
CACCGCGTAGCGGCCGCCCCTATGATTTCGGCAATTTGAAAACAATAGGCTGTCGCTTGTAGCTTTTGACGACCCTTCCGCCGTAGACAGCCGGCACCCAATCTTTAGATTCCGAGATCACCCGCACGGCTTCGGCATCCAGCTCGGCATTCACCGGCTTGATGACCTTGATGCTTACGGGGTTGCCATCCTCGTCGACGATGAACTGGACGACGACGGTACCTTCGATCTCATTTTTAAAGGCATTATCCGGATACTTCAATGTCTTGTTCAGGTAGCGCAGCCATTGAGCCGCTCCGCCGGGATACTCGGATTCGCGGATGAATTCTTTGACCTTCTTATTCTTTGAGCCGTCGTCATTGAAAAATTTGCCTGACACCTGTTTGTCATTCTCATAGACGACATCGCCGGCTATCTGCCCGTTGTGGTAATATCCTATCCATTCCCCTTGTCTGATCTTGCAGGAGTCATCGGAGAAAGCGCCGGTCATCTGGGGTTTGTGATTGAGAGAATAATCGGTGACCTGCCAGCCGGCGCCCTGCCTGGTCCTGACCCGGTAAAAAGCGGCGTGGGCGGCGGTAGTATCGCGCCCGTCAATATTGAAATAAAGGGTGTCTTTTTGCTGGGCAAAGGTGGAGAGGCTGATGGCGATGATAAGGCTGGTTATCAGGAGTTTTAGTTTCATGGTCCTAAGATAATGTATACCCCGTGAAGTTGCAATAGAGAGCCCGTTCGAGGAAGAGGACGCGCGAGCGGCCGATACTGGAAGCGACAACTCCGTGCGGGAGGATGCAGGGATATGCGGCCGGAAGCGGCGCGTAATTCCATTCACGGACAGGGAGAAGTGAATTGGGGTACGGAGGCGATCCGGGTCCAATGCTGCGAATCGATGAGGCCTCCCAGGAATTGATAGAGGGCCAGTAGCCCAAAGGTGCCAAGGCTGCCGTAGTCGTCGATGCGGACCGACATTCCATCCTGATAGTCTATTTTCAAGGTGCTGACCCCGGTATCGGTCCAGGGAACGGAGTAATTTTCTCGCAGAGAGGGGATATCGAGGTAATCCAACAGGCTATATAATTGGCTGGCTGTGGCGGCGTCCAGCCGTGCCAGACTGATCTCGCCGCTATCGATGGGGCGGAAATCCATGTCGACCGAGGGAGGCCGCAGGTATCGGATGGAGTCGCCATGGATGGTAAATCCGTAGCCGGGGTCCGGGCTCAAAGCGCCCCAGACACAATAACGGAGCTCACGGATCGGAAGCGGCGGGGAAGGTCTTGTCCGTTCTATGAAATGCCCGAAGCGGTAGGTCAGGGTATCACTGCCATTCGAGCGGAATAGGTCTTTCCCCGCCTCCGGGACCCGGATCGGCGGTCGGTACCGGATAACGATGTCATTGTGTCCATCGATCAGAAGTTTTTTCGCCACCAAAAATTGGTAAGAAGCGTTGAACAGCCGGATGATGCGGATGCTGTCCCGGCCGAAGCTCAATAGGACATAGCAGCTGGTGACACTGGACTGCCCGGCGGAAAGCTCATATCCGTTGATGAGCAGATCGGTGGTGCCATTGCCGTCGAAATCGGCCTTTTCCCAGGAGGGCGTACCGAACTGGCGACGCTGGTCCGAATCCTGCCCCGGTGACAGTGGCCGGGGCGGGACAAGGGAGAAATTATTCGAGGTGGATTCGAATCGCCGGATAAATTCCACCACCTGGGCGTCCGTCCGGAGACTGTCTATCGTCAATGGATAGGGTGACGACCAGGGGATAAACCGGTCGATAGCGCCGAGCAACTGGTCACGACCTTTGGCAGGCCGATCGAGGAAGACGAAATGGGTAGCCTCTTTCAATTCTACGCTGCTCCTCCGGGGAGCGTTGCTGAGGTCCTGGTAGAAGGTCGTGGCGTCGATGGGATCGGTGAAGGCACTGTTGAGCGCCCAGGGGGCATTGACCTCGTAGAGCGTATTCAGGACGACAAGGTTGTCGACCTTGTCATTATGCAGCGTGGTATAGTAGGAGGCCCAGTGGCCGCCCGTGGCCCAGCCGAAAAGATTGACCCGGTCGATATGCTCCGTTTGGCGGATATAGTCGACCACCGCGTCGATGTCCGCGGCGGCTTCGACGCAAGAGCCTGCAGTCAGGGAGGTGTCGGTGGAATCATAGTTGGGTGCTGTCGAGCCCTCCCAGCCCCTCACGTCCATCAGGTAAACGGTAAAGCCTATTTCTGCCAGCTCCGTTGCAAAGGGATCACTGTCATGCCAGTGGAAGTCGAAGGAGGCCATGTCACCGGGGCCGCCGCCATGGATCAGGAGGATGATGCGGGTTTCGGGCCGGGTGCGTTGACAAGCGATACGCTTGGTTTGTATGAAGATGCCGTGGCCTTCGTCGATGGTCGATTGGTCGAAGCTGAAGCCCGTGTGGCGGTTATGCTGGGCATGCAGGAGGAAGGGGCAGAGCCCGCAACAAAGGATGAGGAGGGGAAGGCGATGGAATGGCATGGCTGAGCGGTGTTACCTGGCTGTAACCGAAGAGAAAGGTAGCCATTTTTTGCCGATGAGCGATCCGCCCCGGTCGTCACATGGGTCTTCATCCATGGTAAACGTAAGATAGCCGCCGGCAAGATCGACATGATACGAGCCCGGCAGATCGGGGCAGCTGTCCATCCCGCGGGAGTGAGTGAATGTGATCAGATTTTTCCCCGATTGTTTGAAGACCGATCGCAGGATACGCGCTCCCGTGGTGGTGGTAATCGTGCAGGTGTCGTCGGTGAAATGGAGCGTCACGGTGTCTTCGATAGGCGGATAAAGGGTCCGCCAGCTGGTGTTGCTAAGCGATTGCGCCTGCGAGGAAGAGAGGGCCGCGAAAAGGCAGCCGATGATGAGGATAATGCGGAGTTGGGGCATGATGTATAATTTATTGGTTTGAGCGATACCATAGTGTTTAAACCATTCCCGTGCCACGGGTTGGATTTCCGGGTTCATCAACCGGGATCTCCGGGGTATTCGCCTATTTTAATCCGGGGTTAATGGGATTTAAATTTGGTTTGTATTGCAAACTACATTAACTTGGTTATGTGATTAAACAAAGAAGTAAGCTATGATACAGCAAGAAAGCCCGATGCCGGAAGAGAGCCCAATGCTACCGCAGGAGAGCCTGGCGGTCATTGCCGCGGCCATCGGCAAGACCAAGGAAAACTTCAGGGAGAACGCCAGCTATTTTTTGCTGTGGGGATGGCTGATCGCCACCGCAAGCGGCTTGTTCTTCCTGCTGCATGCGTATACGGGTTTCCGGTACTATTTTCTGCCTTTTCCAGTGCTGGCGGGGGCAGGCATCGTCGGTACGCTGGCTTTGTATAGCCGGAGAAAAGCAATAGCCCACACCGAAACCTATCTTGGTTATTTTTTTATGCGGATGTGGCTGGGATTGGGAGTAGGATTTATTGGCGTGGTTGCCGTATCGGCCGCCCGGGGATTGCCACCCTTTGGATACACTTTGATCATTGCCGGCATCGGGACGCTGGCGTCGGGATTGGCGATGAGGTTCAGACCGTTGACCATTGGCGGGGTCTTGTTTTTTATTTCGGCCGGAGTCTGTATCTGGATGCCTGATCTTTATCAGCCCCTGGTCCAGGCCCTGGCGATCGTGGCAGGTTATCTGGTGCCCGGTTATTTGCTAAAATCAGCTCCGTTATAAAGATGATGTATAACGATCTCGACCCCGTTTTGAATACTCCCGTCCGCCTGGCTGTCGTATCGGCCCTGATCAAGGTGAAGCAGGCAGATTTTGCCTATCTGCAGGACATCACCGGTACGACGCAGGGGAACCTGAGCCATCAATTGAAACGCCTGAACAAAGAAGGGTATGTGGAGATCAGCAAGACGTTCAAGGGAAGTTACCCGCACACGATCTGTAAGCTCACGCCCAAGGGGCGGAAGGCCTTCGAGAAATATGTGGAGGATATTAAAAAGTACTTGCATTTATAGGGGCGGCGGCCGCTGCGCCGCCGGTTGCGTTGGGAAGCCTGCAGGAGGGCAGGGGAATTTTTTTGCTCATTTGGTTTGTAGCGCAAACTATATTAATCATTTTAAAAGATTTATTATGGAAAAGATTCAGTCGGTTCGGTTCAGGGGCCCGCATTTGGGCATCCTCGCGGTGATCTTCGCCGGGCTGTTTATCTGTGGGCTTTCGTATGTGATCAGTTTTGTGCCGGGCGCGCCCCATTTTCCCAATCCCTATGATCGTCCGTCGTTGGTGACCGCTTATTTCCCGGAGCACCCGCACGACGGCCTGATGTGCATGTTCTTTCAATTCCTGTCCGCGATCCCGTTGGGCATCTTCACGGTGACGGCATGGACCCGGCTGAAGTGGTCGGGGGTTAAGGCGGTTGGTCCTTCGATCGCGCTGCTTGGCGGGTTTTTGGTGGCGATGGGGTTGGTCGTCTCTTCCCTGATCGGCTGGACGATGGTCTTCCCGGGGGTTGCGGCCGATGCCGGGGCGGTGCGGGCTCTTTATTATCTGGCGTTTGGGATCGGAGGGGTAGGCTACTCTGTACCGATGGGGTTACTCATTGCGGGGATTGCGGTTCCTTCGGGTTTTATGCGGCTGTTGCCGCGTTGGATGGTGGTGTTCGGGATCATTTTGGGCATTATCGGTGAGTCCAGTTGTCTGGCGCTGCTTTCGCCGGCGTTGACGGCGCTCATCCCCCTGACAAGATTTCCGGGATTTGTCTGGCTGATCATTGCGGGGTTTATGCTGGCGAGGCGGAAGCCGGTGAAATAGGTTAATGGGCCGGGATCTCAGCGGCATTCGCCTATTTTAACCCGGGGTTAAGGGGGGTGGATGCGCGTTAAACGCCAATTTCTTCGCGGTTATGAATTGTATGCAGCCGACTATTGCAAATCTCACCTATTTTACTTTCCTTTGAACTGCTTTCCATACCCGCCTTTTCCATACCCGCCTTAATCAGTACTCCCTTTCTTGTACCCTGTTTTCTATTATTAGCCATTTTAAATCATCCTAACATGCCCCACCCGCCTATGGACAGGTCTGCACGCGAGCGGACACTGCCCTTTTTACGAAGTTATCTGTCTCCTCCTTTTTTATTTCTTCCCCTGTCAAGTTTTTTATTCATGTAACAAACAGTACTCATCTACTGAATCTCCAGCACTATGCTTAAAAAATCGGTTTTTTGCGTAGCGGCACTGCTATGCCTTGCCGTGACAGCCACTCATGCCCAGTCGACGGATTCACTGACCGGCAAGCTGGCCAATTTTCCTTCGCGGCTCTTCGGCCGGATCCAGTCGCAGACGGCCAGTCTGAACCAACAGCTGACCAGCCAAACCCAGCGATACCTGGCGCGGATGGCACGACAGGAGCAACGCATGCAGCAAAAGTTATCTTCCGTCGATTCTAACGCGGCAAAGTCGCTCTTCGCTAATTCCCAGCAGCAGTATGCGGCCCTGGGGGCTCAGATAAAGGCCGATACCGGCAACCGACAGACGACCTTCAGCGGACAGTACCATCCTTATGCCGATACTCTCCAGGGCGCGATGGCTTTTTTACGACAAAACCCGCAGGTATTAGCCAGCGGAACTGCCGGGAAGCTTTCAGGTCTGTCTCCCCAGGTCCAGGCGAAATTGCAGGCGGCCTCTACCCAATTCCAGGCACTACAGGCAAAAATGCAGGACGCCGATATCGTCAAAGCCTATGTGCAGTCCAGGCAGCAACAGATCAGCCAATACCTCGCCGCGCACGAGAACCTGGTGGGTGCACTCGGCAAACCGCTGGCGGGCATGCAGCAGGAACAGGTGTATTACGCTCAGCGCGTCCAGCAATACAAGGCGATGCTCTCCGATCCCAGTGCCCTCGCCCAGGAGGCCTTGTCGATGCTTGGCCGGCTGCCAGCCTTCCGCAGCTTTATGACGAACCATTCCCAACTAGGTAGCCTCTTTCATTTGCCCGGCAATTATTCATCCGTCCAGGCAGTCAACGGCCTGCAAACAAAAGAGCAGGTGGCCGGCCTTGTGAAAAGCCAGATCTCCGCGGGTGGTGCGGCAGGCGCCTCAGCGATGCAAGCCAACCTGCAATCGGCGCAGTCGGCCCTGGACGGCTACAAGGACAAACTCAGCAAGCTGGGCCTGGGCGGTGGGGACGCGCAGCTTCCTGTCAATCCTAAAACCAATGACCAGCACACCAAAAGCTTCCTCGGCCGGCTCCAGTACAGCTTCAACTTTCAGACGACGCACAACAGCATATACTACCCATCGCTTTTGACTTTTGGGCTTGGCCTGGGATACAAACTGGGCCACTCCAATGTCATCGGCATTGGTGCCTCTTATGAGATGGGTACCGGAAATGGCATCAACCATATCGCCATCACCGGAAACGGCTTGGGGCTGAGATCGTTTACGACGATTAAGATAAAGTCCAGCTTCAGTTTGTATGCCGGGCTGGAATATAACTATACTACCCCCTTTACTAATTATCAGCAGTTGAAACAGCTGGAATACTGGACGAGATCGGGTTTGATCGGCGTGCAAAAGACTGTCTCGATGAAGAGTAACGTATTCAAGCAGACCACGCTGGCGCTTTTATGGGACTTCCTCAGCTACCAGCAGGTGCCGCAGACGCAGCCGCTGATATTCCGGATTGGGTATAATTTCTAAACTACAAAAATCGATCATGAATAGGCAGCTCTTTAGTGGATTCTTCTTTTTGTGGACGGCGATTTGGTCACAAGCCGGGTTTGCGCAGGATACGACCAATACCATCGGCAATGTTTCTATCGCCTCGCCGACAGCGGCTTCGCTCGGCAAATACGGCGATATACCTGTCAGCTATAATACCGGTATTCCCAATATCAGCATTCCCATCTATACCGTTAAGGCCGGTTCGTTGAGTTTGCCGGTCAGCCTCAGTTATCATGGGTCCGGCCTGAAGGTGCAGGAGGAAGCGAGTTGGGTAGGAGCCGGCTGGGCGCTCAATGCCGGCGGGGTAATTACCCGCACTGTGGTGGGTGCCGCCGATGACCAGGGAGTCGGATCAGCTAATATCTGCACCAATGGCCATTACAGCAGTTATGGCTATAGCAGTTATTTGTTTGTGTATGATCCCGGGGCGATCGGCGCTGCCTATGATGGTTATTGGCCCGATGACATTCTTTTTTGCCAGGGCTTCAGGGATGCGGAGCCGGACCTGTTTTTTTTCAATTTCGGCGGCTACAGCGGCAAATTTTATTTCAATGACGACCGGACGCCGGTCTTTGTTCCGGAGGAAGATTTTAAAGTGACACCCACCCTGGTTACCGGCCCCGGCAACTATGGCTTCGAGGGTTTTGTCATGACGACGCCTGATGGCGCGAAATATTATTTTGGCGAAACCGATAACTATAGCTCTTCTGTACAACCTATAGAGATCAGCATTCCTTCGACCGTCCAAAACGGGCCCGCCAATTCGAATACGGCCGTGTCCTCCTGGTACCTGAACAAAATCGTCTCCGCCGACGGGATAGACTCTATCACCTTCAGCTATGCGCAGGAGCAGTATAGTGAGTATTCTTTGTCCATGTTCCCATTGTCGAATATCACTACCAACACCGTCCAGAATCCTTTGGCGGGCGGCTATGGACTGATCAAGACCTTTATCCAGGGTGTACGGCTGACCGGTATCAAGTTCCCTAATGGCCAGCTGACCTTTACACGTTCGGCCAGTCCCCGGTCGGATCTCAGCGGGTATTCTAACCAAGCCTTTGCCGATGAGGCCAATGATAGCACTGGCAGCAATCCCTCGCCCAGCTATTCCCTGGGCAGTATCGAGATCAGCAACAGCAGTGGGTTTTGTCAGAAGGATAGCCTGTATTTCGATTATTTTCATGACAATGTCAATGGCCTGAACGGGTTGTTGAGCAGTTATACGGGCTATAGTATTCAGTCTGATACTTACCGGCTGCGGCTGGACAGTCTCAAGGAGACGTCCTGTGATGGGACGGTCTCCGTCCCGCCTTACAAGTTCAGCTATTATTCGGAGCTGGCGCCCAGGAAGCTGAGCCTCGGCATCGATCACTGGGGGTTTTATAATGGGGTGACCAGTAACCAGGGGTTAGTCCCTACTTATAGCCTGACCAATATGAACGGCATCCCGGTGCAGGTCTTGCAGGGCGCTAATCGCGATGCCAGCTGGCCTGCGATGCGGGGCGGCGCTCTTAACCAGATCACCTATCCGACAGGTGGGTATACGAATTTTACGTTTGAACCGAATACCACCTGGGTAAATGCTACGAATTATGAGTCCGTCATGCGGGACCAACCGTCCGCGGGCTACAGCAGCAATGGTGGGATAGGCAATCCCGACACATCAGACCTGACGTCGGTAGGGAATAGCTATCAGATCATTATGGAGAACACCAGTGAAGGAGGTTCCGGCTACATGAATATTTATGCGGTCGGAAGTTATACCCCGACCTACAGTACTGGTACCGTGGCTGTTAACTTGACGGATACTTTCTACACTGTTTTGCCGGCCGGAAATTATTTGGTCGTGCTGACCAAAAATGATGCGGTAAATGGTTATGGCATCCAGTCCTACATCAGTGAAATGGTTCCTGTGAGTTATACCGGCAATGATACCGTGGGCGGATTAAGGATCAAGACCATCACGAATTATGATGCCATATCACCGGACAGCGTCATGACCTCCTACACCTATACGCCCTGGGGAGGAACGCAGTCGTCGGGCATCCTCTATAGCCGGCCCGTTTATGTCCAGCAGATCCGGAACGATGTCTACGGGTGGGTCTACGAGCCGATCAACGGCACACCGGGCTGTATCGGAACTGCCAATTATTACATGTCTCCTACCAGCATCAGTCCGATGTCCACGATACAGGGCAACCATATCGGCTATAACGAGGTAGATGTCACGCAACCCGGCAATGGGCATACGACTTATCGCTATTATGGCTCACCCTATTGGGACAATATCATTTCGGATGTCTGCACCCGGAGCATCAGCCTGGCTACCTGCACGACGGCCATCCCCAATTTCCCCGCTGCCCCCCTTC
>PMUF01000427.1 GCA_003167015.1 Chitinophagaceae bacterium
GAGAAATACAAGAAAGAGAACGTCACTTATTTTCTTTACCTCGCCCGGGTCTACCGCAATCTGAACAATGCCTCGCAGCGCATTTGCAAGAAGAAGTTCAAGGAAGTCCTGAAGGACTTCATGAATGATGAGGAAGAGAAGTATGAAAAGGACCTCAAGGGCCGGCGTAACTTTCCGAAAGGGATCGTCTCGGTAACCGAGGATATCAATGAACATAAGGACTTTTTTCATTTTGCTCCGGACCCGGCGCCCCGCAGCCAGACTTATGCTGACGTAGAGTACAATCGTGGCAAGTATACGGTGATGCTCCATGAGAATTTCGTGATCGACCGGACGCTGCTGAAAGTTGGTGTCAGGTCTCTGGAAGAGCAGATCAATCCCCATTATCCCTTACTGGCCTGGGACCCCAAGGGAGAAAGGCTGGCCTGTATTTACTGGTCCCGTGGAAGTGTCAAACTCTTCGTCTATGATGTCGCCCGGCGGTACAAAACCGTCGTGCAGGACCTGCCGGACTTCCAGCAGGTGCAGAGCATGAAATACATGCTCAATGAGGGAACTCTCCTGCTGAGCGCTGTTCGCAACGGCCAGTCGGATATTTATACCTATAACATAGCTGACCAGAGTTTTAAGCAGATCACGAACGATATCTATGACGACCTGGATGCATCTTTCGTGGCCTTCCCCGGCAAAACCGGGATTATCTTCTCCTCGAACCGGCCTTCGGGAATGGCGCCCAACAAGGACACGGTACTGCCTTCGTACTACCATTACAACGTCTTCCTGGTCGGCAATACGGATAATGATGAAGGCAAGCAGGTATCGCAGCTGACCCATATGCGTTACGGTGACGCCCGCTACCCCCTGCAATACAATGTCACACATTTCACCTTCATCAGCGATGAGAATGGGATTGCCAACCGTTATGCCGGCTTTTTCACCACCCGGGGCGCCGGTCTGGACACGGTTTATAAAGTAGGCGACGAGCTGTTGCACAATCCCAGTCCGCAGGATTTGGATTCCACCTTGCGTGCCTATAAGAAGCAGGCGCCGGACACTTCTTTTGTTTTTGCGATCACCAATGATTCTTCCTACATATTTCCCATCACGAACTACCAGAGCAGCCTGACAGAGACCTCCAGCGCCGGAGAAAACGGACAGGTCAGCGAGGTACGGCAGGAAGGCGATACAAAATACCTGTACAAATTGAAGGTGGACCAGGATGCCCTGAAAAAGCGGAATCTGAATGACCGGATGACCGATTTCCGGAAAAAGACCGTACAGGAAGCGCAGCTGTCCACTGCCAATGTGCTGAAGAGGGCCCCGCAACTGAAGAACGATACTGCGACCCGGCGGCAGCCGACCTCCGACTTTTTCGACAGCGAATTCGGTAAGGATACCAGCAAGGCTAATAACCGGCGCCCGGTCAACAATCCTTTCGCCACCGTCCGGCCGCTCAGTCAGCAGCAGCCTGTCGGCGAACAGCCCATCCTGCAGACGGCCAAATTATTCGACTATAAATTAAAGTTCTCAGCGGACAATTTTACCGCCGGTTTCAATAATGATGTGCTGGTCACCAAATACCAGCCTTATACGGGGTCCCTGCCGATCAATCTTAGTGGTCAGGATGCCTTCAGCGGGATGTTGAAGGCCACGGTTGTCGATCTTTTTGAAGACATCCGGTTTACCGGGGCGGTCAGGCTGCCGTTCTTCAGCAGCGGTTCTTCGACGGCACAGGTTGGCACTCCCGATGGCGCGGTGTTCACTCCCGGCGAAGGGTCTTTCTTCGACGGCAGCGGAGAGTATTATCTCCGGGCCGACTACCTGAAGCGTCTTTTTGACTACTCCCTGATCTACTATCGCGAAACGCAGGTGGGGACTTATGAAGATCCGGTTTATTTCAACAATCAGTATCAATATGATGCCAAGGCCTATACCAACCTGTGGCAGGGCGTCATCAAATATCCCTTCGACAAAGTGCGCAGCCTGAGGCTGTCAGTCGGGATACGCATGGACAAGGTACAGGTCCGGCCCGACATCAATGGTTTCCCCCCACTGGCTTCCGTAGATTCTGCCGGCCTGCTGGCCCCGGCACTCGACAAGCAGACATTCGGGCTGGTGCATCTGGAATATGTGTATGATAACACTTTGCTGAAAGCGACGGATATCTGGAACGGCCTGCGGTATAAATTCTATGTCGACTGGAATACCCAGCTGAATACGACGCAGGGGGCAGCCGAAGGAAAGTATGGCTATAATTTCGGCTTCGATGCCCGGAATTACCTGCCCATTTATCGCAATTTTATCTGGGCGCTGCGGGCAGCGGGGGATTTCTCCTGGGGCAGCCAAAAGATCGTCTATTACCTGGGGGGCACGGACGGCTGGCTATTTCCCAAGGCCTATTCCCAGCCGACGCCGCAGGATCCGACGTATGCCTTTCAGTCCCTGGCCGTCAACCTGCGCGGTTTTGATCAGAATATCACCAATGGCAATAATGATGTCGTGATCAACAGCGAATTGCGGCTGCCGGTCTTTACGACCCTCTTCAATAAGCCGATCAACAATGCTTTTCTACGGAATTTTCAAGTGGTCCAGTTCTTCGATCTGGGTACGGCCTGGAACGGCAAGTATAATGCCCTCAAGCGGCCGGAAGAGGAAATACCGTCGTCCTCCGGCGCTCTTACGGTATTGTTGAAGGCCGGCGGTATCGGTCCTTTTGCCGGGGGTTACGGGTTCGGGGTGCGGAGTACGTTACTCGGGTACTTTCTCCGATTTGACGCCGGCTGGCAGATGAATACCTTTTTCGATCAGGCGCCGGTCCTGAACGTGTCGATGGGCGTGGATTTCTAGCCGGCGGGACATTCAGGCCGTGTGCCATTTGATTTTCCGGGAAAAATACATGACGGCAGCCAGGGATACGAAGAGTCCAACGCTACCCATCAGCAAGGCATAGTCCTGTAGTTGTATCAGGGTGAAAACAAACCCGTATTGAACGGTCAGCAATACCGATATGAAGGCAGACATGCCCGCCGAACGGAGTATGCTGGCCACATACCAGGTAATCAAGCCGATGGTGGCTATTGCGGCCACGCCGTAGGCTCCGTTAAAGCCAATATATTCCGAAAAAGATAAAAGCAAGGTGTAGAAAATACAAAGAGCGAACCCTACTAATATATATTGCAATGAGTGTATGGGGCGTTGATAGATCCATTCTATAAGGAAAAAGGCAGTGAAGGTCAGCAGGATGATCAGAATGGCATATTTCACGCTGCGGGTCGTCTGTTGATAGGTATCTACAGGGACAATCAGACTCACGCCGAAAGCTCCCCTGGCAAGATCATAGGTATCTGTCTTCCACTGTTGGGGGAAAGTGCGGTTGAGCGCCAGCACCCGCCAATCAGCGACGAAACCACTGTCCTTCACCGTACGCAGATCGGGCAGGTTGGCACCGGTGAAACTGGGGTCGGGCCAGGATGAGGAAGCTTCTATCTTTGTCTCGCGGCCTGTGGGGATGAAGGAAAGATTGCCGGTCCCCTTGAACCTAACGGTCGCCGAAAATGTCAATGGCCCTTCCGCAGCCTGTGACAACCATCCCGGAAGGGGGGCGCTGAGGGCGCTTTTGAATTGATCCGTCGAAAATTTACCGGGTACAAGATCGAGATCGGTTGAAGCGCCGGGTTTTGGGGACAGGTGCAGCGTCACTTGTTCCTTCAATCCCTGGAGATCGCCCAGGTCAAAAAATACAGCGGCTTCATTCCACAACCATTGACCGGCAGGGATATTCAGTTCCGCCAGGTGCAGGCTGTCATAAGAGCCACGGACCTGCAGTTCCGTTGTATAGACTATCACCTGATAGATACCCCGGTATCTTTTTTCAGGAATAATATGCGCTGTCATATCCAGTGTGGCCGGCAGAAAATAAGCCCAATGTTTAACAAGGCTGGTGCTACTGCCTTCTGCAGCGGCTGCCATATAGGGGATGCCGATGACCGGTCCGGTCACAGTCTGGGTACCGGCCCACCTGGAGCTGACTTCTGTCACCGCCTCCTGTTGCCGTCGCTGTCTTTCTTCAACCAGGTTTTGAATGAACAATGTCGGAATCAGCAAAAGGAGCGTGAGGATGCCGATCCAAAAGCTTTTGAGAACAATTTTGTTCCGGTTCCATAAGGTAATTATTACATTTTCCATGTTAGGGGGGGTTATGACAGCGCTTTGCCGCCTTTTACAATGAGAATATAGATCAGTGTTAATAATATAGAATAGCAGAAGATCATGTCCCAGGCATAATGATGGCGAAAGGGATGAATGATCATGCCGAGGATATCTCCCAGTAAATCGAAAGGATCGGTGATGATGTCCCAGCTGTTGTAGCGGAGATACCTGCCGGTATATACGCCCAGTGCGTTCAGCCACATCACCGGATAAAGGAACAGCCACCGGCCCACCACAGGGGCATCGGGAACCAGGAGTTTTTCAACCTGCCGTGTGGACAGGACGCCCAGGAGCAGGCCATTCCAGGCAAAGGACAGGATCAGCGCCAGGTCGAACCATTCGGGCACGCGGCTATTGCGATGATTGTCGGCGAGGTGGTACAGGTCCGTGAGGATG
>PMUF01000635.1 GCA_003167015.1 Chitinophagaceae bacterium
TCGCGCTGCCTGGGTCGCCTCCGTCGAAAATATCGACTGGCCGTCCAAAAAAGGCCTTCCCGTCGACAGCCAGAAGGTGGAGTTCATCCGGCTGCTGGATATGCACCAACGTAACGGTCTCAATGCCGTCGTCGTCCAGATCAGGCCGGCTGCCGATGCGTTTTATGAATCGTCCTATGAACCATTCAGCGAATGGCTGACCGGCGTCCAGGGCCAGCCGCCTTCTCCCTATTATGATCCCCTGGCTTTCATGATCGAAGAGACCCATAAAAGAGGCATGGAATTCCATGCCTGGTGCAACCCCTACCGGGCGGTACACACGATCGGTAAGTCCTCTGTTGCCCCGGACCATATCACCCGCCAGCATCCCGAGTGGTTCGTGCGGTTTGAAAAGACATTGTATTTCGATCCCGGCAATAAGGAAGTATGGCAATATGTGACCATGGTCGTCCGGGATATCGTTCGCCGTTACGATATCGACGCCTTGCATTTCGACGATTATTTCTACCCGTATGATATTGTCGAAGGCGGCGGCCCGGGCAAGGATTTTCCTGATAATGCCAGCTACGCCCGCTATGGCAACGGTATGTCTAAAGGCGACTGGAGACGAAGCAACGTGGATTCCATCATCGTCGCGATCGGTAAGGCTATCAAAGAAGAGAAGGCCCACTGCAAATTCGGGATCAGCCCTTTCGCCATCTGGCGCAACAGTTCTAAAGACCCTGAAGGCAGCGCGACGCATGGCGGCCAGACCGATTATGATAACCTATATGCCGATATCCTCCTCTGGCTGAAGAACGGCTGGATCGATTATGTGGTCCCACAGATCTATTTCGAGTTCAGTCAGCCCCATGCGCCCTATGCAGTCCTGCTCGACTGGTGGGCCCGCCATTCCTACGGAAGGCAGTGCTATATCGGCCTGGCGCCCTACAAGGCAGGTGTAAATGCCGCCTGGCGCGACCCGACCCAGCTGCCCCGGCAGATCCAGGCCCTGCGGGCGTATCCACAAGAAGTTCAGGGAGCGGTCTATTTCAGCAGCAGTTCTTTCAATAATAACCCTAACGGATGGAACGATTCCCTGCGGAACAATTATTACAATTACCCTGCCCTTATCCCGCCCATGCCGTGGATCGATTCCACGAAACCACGTGCCCCGCTTTTCCACACCGAATACAGCGAAAAGGAATTCGCAATCACAGCGTGGCTGACCAAAGGCGACGCACAGGATACGCTCCGCGGATTTGCTGTCTATCAGTCTGATTCGGCAACCATCAACATCGATTCTATCGATGCCTGGCAGTTCATCCCCTATGACCCTGTCGCCTCCTTTACCGTGCACAATAGCCAGGCAGAACAAAAAGGCGCGCAACACTATTATTTTGTGACCGCCATCAGCCGCACAAATGTGGAGAGCGACCCCGTTCCAATACTATTCTCTAACTTTACCAAGAATTAGCACACCCAAAAATTATCTATATGCCTGGTTTTGAATTATTCGGCCCCGAAGAACGAAAAGAGATCAATGATGTCATGGAGACCGGCATCCTGATGCGCTATGGATTCGATGGTCCCCGCAAAGGAATCTGGAAGTCCAAAGAACTCGAGGCCGAGCTTTGCAAACGCCTGGACTGCGGGTATGCCCAGCTGGTGTCCAGCGGTACGGCAGCTAACACGACAGCCCTCGCCGCTCTGGGTATTGGGGCAGGCGATGAAGTGATCCTGCCCGTTTTCACTTTTGTCGCCAGTTTCGAGAGCGTACTCACTGTCGGCGCCGTTCCCGTCTTCGTGGATGTGGATGAGACCCTGACCCTCGATCCGGCGGCTGTCCGCCGTGCCATCACTCCCCGTACCAAATGCATTATGCCTGTCCATATGTGTGGAGCAATGGCTGACATGGACGCCCTCATGGCGATTTGCAAAGAACACAACCTGCTACTCATGGAAGACGCCTGCCAGAGTTTCGGCGGCCGCTATAAAGGGAAATACCTCGGTACCATCGGGCATGCAGGTACCTTTTCATTCGATTTCGTCAAGATCGTCACCTGCGCCGAAGGCGGCGCCGTCGTCACCAACAGCGAAGACGTGTATACTAAGCTCGACGGCTACTCCGACCACGGTCACGACCACAAAGGCGTTGATCGCGGGGCAGACCTCCACCCTTTTATCGGGTATAACTACCGCATCTCGGAACTCCATTCCGCCATCGGTCTCGCCCAGGTCCGGAAGCTGGACCAGTTCCTGGCGATTCAGAAGAAGAACTATCAACAACTTAAATCGATCCTCTCCACCCTTCCGGAAGTCACCTTCCGCACTATCCTCGATCCGGAAGGCAATATCTGCACCTTCCTCGACTGGTTCCTGCCCACTGAAGAGGCGACTCGCGCCCTCCTCGCCGAACTGCGCCAGCAAGGCATCCTGGCCGGTAATATGTACTGGTATGAACACAACTGGCATTATATCCGCAAGTGGGATCATCTTAAAAACGCAACGGCTCTCGGCAAACTGACCGATGCGCAACAGAAGGCGTTGCTGTCCCTTGACAAGGCCGACTTCTCCGCCAGTGACCGCATCATGAGCCGTTGCATCTCCACCTCGATAGGCTTGCTTTGGACCGAAGAACAGACAAAGGAGAAAGGGGAGAAGATCGTTGCCGCGATCAGGAAAGTGCTGAGCAAGGAAAAGGCGCACGCGTAGCCTATTTCCCTTCGAGCCGGTTGCACTCCTCCAGGGAGCCGAGCCTGAACCGCAGGGGGATGCGGGGCGTTTTCTCGAATTCCAGCTCGCGCTTGCAAAAAAAGCCAAGGTGGCTGACATAATCCTCGCCACCGCCGCCGATTCTGAAGGGTGGGAGTGGCGTCGGCTCCGGCAACCTCAAATCTGTCGCCGGAAGATTCACTCGCAGCCCCGTTAGCCTTATGTCAACGGCGATCGGCGTCAATGTCAGGCCTCTCTTTTTCCACAATCCGTCGCCAGGCGCCTGGGCCCACAAATGATTGGTAATTATCGCAATACAAACAACAAGAAAAGTTTTTTTTCGTTGCACGCAGTATCCTTCCTTTTTTATGTAGATTTACGGCCTGATTTTTGTGGTTCGCGGCCTCTTTTTTTCAGGTTAAGCAAAAAAGCGGTCGAGTAAAACCCCTGATATACATGTCGTTAAGTCAATCATTACAGCAAAAATTACTCCAAAAACTGTCCCCGCAGCAAATTCAGCTCATGAAGTTGCTGCAGGTGCCGACGGCTAACCTGGAGGAGAGGATCAAGGAGGAGTTGGAGGAGAACCCGGCGCTGGAAGTGACGGAGGATCACGAAGACGGATCGGGTGAGGAAGTAAAAGACGAATTCGAGACCACGGAAGAATATGAAGAGAAGGATGGCAGCGAGGATGAATATGAAAATATCGATATCAGCGAATATGTCAACGAGTATGACGATGACGTCGCTGATTACAAGCTGCGCGATGACAACTATCCCGACGCGGATGAGGACAGGGTCATGCCGCATAAGGTAGAGACCTCTTTTCACGAGGTGCTCCTCGATCAGTTGGGCATGCTGGTGATAGATGACCGTACCCGCAGGATCGCCGAGCAGATCATCGGCAGCATCGATGATGACGGCTACCTGAGACGGGAGACGGCTTCCATCGCCGATGACCTGGCGTTCCGTCAGAACATCGAGACCTCTGAAGAGGAGATAGAGACGCTGATCAAAAAGATCCAGCAGTTCGACCCTCCCGGCGTCGCTGCCCGGGACCTGCAGGAATGCCTGCTGATCCAGCTGAACCGAAAGAAGAACGGCAGCAGGGACGTAGAGTGCGCCATCGACGTACTTTCCAATTACTTCGACGAATTCACCAAGAAGCATTACGATAAGATCCAGCGGGGGCTCAACCTGACCGACGACCAGCTGAAGGAAGTGATCAACCAGATCATCAAGCTGAACCCCAAACCCGGCGGTGATGTCAGCGAGGTCAATAAGGCGGAGAGCTATGTCATTCCCGATTTTTTCATTTCCAACGCCGGCGGCAAGCTCGAACTGTCGCTGAATTCCAAGAATGCGCCCGACCTGCGGATCAGTGAAGGGTATAAGGAAATGCTGAAGGAATATGACCGGGGCAGCAAGAAAGACAAACGTCAGAAAGAGGCCGTTCTCTTCATCAAGCAAAAGATCGATGCGGCCAAATGGTTCATCGATGCGATCAAGCAGCGGCAGCAGACCCTGTACAATACGATGCATACGATCATGGATTACCAGCATGACTTCTTCCT
>PMUF01000599.1 GCA_003167015.1 Chitinophagaceae bacterium
GGCTTCGGGACGGCGCTCATGAAGGCCGTGATGGCGCATTCTGACCTTCGCGCCGTCGCCTTCACGCTTGCAACCGATGATGCGCATACGCTTTACGAGAAGTTCGGGTTCGTGCGATCGCCCCACCCCGAACGCTCAATGGTCCGACCCGGGACCTTCCTCGACGCTGTTGACCGTTGATCAAGGACGGCGCGCTTGTCCGCGATATTCACCGCAGCATAGGATATGGGCGCCAACGCCGGGTGAATGCATATGCCATCAACGATTGACCGCCGCCGATTCCTGCAACGCTCAGCTGTCCTCTACGGATCGTTGTTGATAGGCGGAATTTCGCCCCACCGGTCTGCCATTGCAGCGCCAGCCCGCATCGACGTGCCGGTGATCGTTCCTTACATCGGCAACCCGCATCTGGTGCAGGCTACAACGAAAGAAGTCATGGGCAGCCGCCTCGAGATCGTCGATGTGGCCGACGGCATGCGCAAGGTGATACAGGAGGCGCCGGGCCGCTTCGAAGCGCCTAACTACATGCCCGATGGCAAGAAGCTTCTCTTTAACCAGGATGGTTCCCTCTGGACCATCCCCATTGAAGGCGGCACCCCCGAAAAATTGAACACGGGCGACGTCGCGAAGATCAACAATGACCACATGATCTCCTTCGACGGCAAAATGCTCGGCATCAGCAGCGGAAAGCCGGACGGCACACCGGGTTCATTTGTATACGTACTGCCCTTGTCGGGTGGCGAACCTAAACAGGTCACTGAAAATACGCCCTCCTTCCTGCATGGCTGGGCCCCGAACGGTAAAGAAGTAGCCATCGTCGCCAAACGCAACGGATCACCGAACTATAACCTGTATAAGGTCTCCCTGAAGGATAATAAAGAGACGCTGCTGACCGAAGGCAACCATACGCACGTAGACGGATCGGAATATTCCCCCGACGGTAAATACATCTATTACAACGCGAATGTCACCGGCACCATGCAGATCTGGCGGATGAAACCCGATGGCGAAGGCAAGGAGCAACTGACCTTCGATCAATATCACAACTGGTTCCCTCATATTTCACCCGATGGGAAATGGATGGTATTCATTTCCTTCCCGGAGGATATCAATCCTGACGAGCATCCTTCCTATAAAAATGTGATGCTGCGGGTGATGCCGCTGACTGCACCGGGCGCGCCGAGAGTGATTGCCTATCTGTATGGAGGACAAGGAACACTCAACGCACCTTCCTGGTCGCCGGACGGCAAACACATTGCCTTTGTCAGCAATTCCGTGCCGAAGGGACAATAGTCAATTGATGTAGTAAAGATGTGGCGAAAACATTGGTTTTCCGCGCATCGCGATAACGTGATGTAGTGATGATGTGGTAGAAAAATAGTCAATGGAGTAATTGAAAACTAGATTTGCGATGACCATACTTACTCAATTATCTGAAAATTTAAACAAACGATTGCTTATGCCAAAGAAAACAAAATGGCTGCACCAAATCGGTTGCATCGTATTGTTTATCCTTCTTTCCTGCTGCGGGGCTTATGCTCAGAATGCAGTCAAAGGAAGGGTGATCAATAAGACAGACAATTCGCCGGTTCCTGGCGCTACAGTGCAGCTCAAAGGCTCCAGTGTCATTACCCAGACAAATGCAGACGGAACCTTCTCCATCAATGTTCCGGGGACCAGAGGAACACTCGTTATTTCTGCCGTCGGCTTCGGGACGCTCCAATTGCCGGTTACGGCAGGTACACCGACGGGCGATATCAGCCTGGCGACGAGTACTTCCACCCTTAATGATGTGGTGGTCACAGGGTATACCAGTCAGCGTAAAAAAGACATCACCGGTTCGGTCTCCGTAGTCAACGTCGCCGATATGAAGGCAACACCCTCGGGAAGCACCGAATCCTTGCTACAGGGGCAGGCTTCAGGGGTAACCGTTTTCTCGACCGGTCAGCCCGGTGGTAATGCCACGGTCCTGATCCGCGGGATCACCTCACCTGGTAATTCGAATCCGCTGATCCTCGTCGATGGCGTGCCGGAGAGCATGCATGATATCAATCCGAATGATATCGCATCCATCCAGGTGCTGAAGGACGCCGGCGCAGCTGCTATTTACGGCGTTCGCGGAGCCAACGGGGTCATTATCATCACGACCAAAAGAGGGAACGGTGCTGTCAAAGTCTCTTATGATGCTTATTATGGTACGCAGAGGCCGTTGAGTCATGCCTGGAATCTGGCCACACCTCTGGAAACGGGGTATGCCAAATGGGCCATGGCCTTGAATGATGGTCTTGTGCCGAGTGATCCCCAATATGGCAGCGGGCCAGAACCCGTGCTGCCTTATTATATCGTTCCGGCCGGCGCCGCGCAGGGCGCCCCGAATACCAGCCTGGCAGACTATAGCCTTTATACCAACCATATTACGCTGGCCGACCGAACCGGCAATGATTGGTTCCATGACATCTTTAAACCGGCTCCCATCCAGAACCATAATATCGCCGTCAGTGGGGGATCCGGTAAATCATCCTATTATTTTGCCTTCAATTACATGGACCAGAATGGCACGTTGATCGATACCAGACTGCAACGTTATAGTGTCAGAGCCAATACCAGCTTTTCCCTGCTCGACGATCATGTCCGCGTTGGGGAAAATTTCTATGGTTATTACAAAAGCAATCCCGGCTATCTGAATGCGCTGGGCGTCAACAGTACGAACTCCATCAATGCAGCCTATCAGATTCCTAACATCATCCCGGTACATGATATCGCAGGCAACTATGCCGGCTCGATTGCTATAGGTACCGGCAACGCCTCGAACCCGGTAGCCATCCAGCAACGCCAGGCCAACAATATCAGCCAGGACTATCATGTCGTGGGCAACGTGTTTACCGACGTAGATTTCCTGCGGCATTTTACCGCCCATACCAGCGTCGGTGGGACAGTCGATTATACCTACGCCAACGCCTTCGCAGCCACACCCTATGAAAATGCAGAAAATAATACCGCCGCCAACCTGTACCAGGAGACCTGGGCATTGAACAATAGCTTTATCTGGACCAATACATTAAAATACAGCAACGAGTGGGGCAAAAGTAATTTATCCGTGCTGGGCGGCGAGGAATACATTTATGAGAACGGCAGGGCCAACCAGACGACAAGGGGTAATTATTATATCACCGATTCGAACAACCTGACAGTAAGCCCGAATCTCTGGACCCTGAATTTTGGTTCGCCTTCGACCCAGACCAATAACTCCAACGTTACCCAGCCCAATGGCTACGCAACACCTTACCAATTGGCGATATATTCCTTTTTCGGCAGATTAGATTATAATTGGGACAGCAAATATCTGTTGAGCGCCACCCTGCGCCGGGACGGTTCCTCGGTATTCGCCCCTTCGCAGCGATATGGTAATTTCCCCTCCGTCACAGGCGGCTGGCGGATTTCCCAGGAAAATTTCATGAAAAATATCGATTGGATCAATGACCTGAAGATCCGCGGCGGCTGGGGTAAATCAGGATCGATCAGCGATATCAACCCCACTAATCCCTATACGCTTTACGGACAGCAGGTCAACCAATCCTATTATGATATCAACGGGACCAGCAACAGTCCCGCGGCAGGTTTGTACGTCAGTCAGTATGGCAACCCTAACACCACCTGGGAAAAGGATATCCTCACCAATATAGGTTTCGATGCCACCTTGTTGCATAACAGGTTCGACTTTAGCCTGGAATGGTATAAAAAGCTCATCGACGGGTTGCTGTTTGTTCCGGTCGTTCCGGGCACGAATGGCGGGGCCGCAGATCCCTTCGAAAACTCCGGAGATGTGCAGAATACAGGGATCGACGCGGCGCTGACCTATCATGGCACTGTCAACAAGGATCTTAAATTCGACATTACCGGGACGTTTACCTCCTATAATAACAAGGTGGTAAGCCTCCCCGCCGGAACGCTGTACTTTAATGAACCCACCGGAGCCCAAACCTATACCTCAAGGATACAACCCGGACATCCGCTCGGCGAATTTTATGGCTATAAGGTCATCGGTCTTTTCCAAAGCTGGTCCGACGTGTATAAATCTCCTACACAGCAGGACGCTGCGCCCGGCCGGTTCAAGTATGCCGACGTCAATCATGACGGGCAGATCACCCCTGCTGACCAGACCTTTTTCGGCAATCCGAATCCAAAATTTACGGCAGGCCTGAATATTTCGGTCAGCTACAAGAACTGGGATTTCTACACGTTCTTCTATACCTCCGTCGGCGCCAAGATCCTGAATAACGTGAAGTCGTCAACCGATTTCCCTCAGCTCTTCCCCAATCAGATCAGCAAGCAGGTCGCGCTACATTCGGCCACACTGGTCAATGCAGCCGGCGCACCGACGAATATCAATGATTCTTCGGCCCGTGTCGCCAATCCAAAAGCAGTCTCACCGCTGCTGGAAGAAAGCGCCAATTTCAGCAACTCGGCTGTCTTTAATTCCTACATCATGGAGAGCGGCTCTTTCCTCCGGTGCAGGAACCTGACCATCGGTTACAATATCATGTCCGATGGCATCAAACGCTTGCATTTCGATAGGATAAGAGTATATGCCCAGGCGCTGAACCTGTTCACCATCACCAAATATTCAGGATTGGATCCGGAATTGAATCCGGGTACTAATGCCTCGTTTGGCATTGATAGCGGCGTGTACCCGAATAATCAAAAGAGCTATAATGTGGGAGTAAGTGTGACGATACATTAATTCATTTTGATAAAAAACTATATTTATATGTCAAAATTCTTTAAGTGGATAGTGCCTGCCAGTATGGTCCTGCTTGCGGTCATCGTTTACGCATGTAGTCAGAAATTGAACCTGCAGCCGCAGGGGTCCCTGATCCAATCTAATGTGACCAATAATTCCGGGGTGCAGGGTCTCCTGATCGGCGCCTATACCCTCCTTTCGGGTGAAGATGACCCCGGCCAGAACCTGGGCAACGGCAGCGCCGCTTCCAATTACGTCTATGGCAATGGTTGCGCCGACGACGCCTACAAGGGGTCTACCCCCTCCGACCAGGCCGATGCCATACCCCTGATGACCTGGTCGCTGGCGGAATCAGGGACCAGCTCCTATCTCGATGAGAAATGGGTGGCCCTTTATAATGGTATCCAACGGTCGAACGACGTCATCCGCACCCTGCGCCTGTCGCCCACCATTTCTCCGGCAGATACCGTGGAATACGAAGCCGAAGCAAGGTTCCTGCGTGGCTATTATCATTTTGAAGGGGTAAAGATCTTCAAGAACTTTCCTTGGGTCAACGAGTTCATTCAGTACGCTTCCAACAACCTGGATGTACCGAATTATGTCAACGGATCTTACATCAATATCTGGCCGGACATAGTCGCAGACCTGTCCTATGCCGCGAATAATTTGCCGGGCACCCAACCGAATAAAGGGCAGGTGAATAAATGGGCAGCTATGGCTTTTCTCGCCAAGGCCTATATGTACCAGCATGAGTATGACAGCGCCCTGACCTTATTGACCCAGGTCATCACCCAGGGTACTACGGCGCAGGGTACACCCTATGCGCTCGAGCCTATTTATGAAAGCAACTTTAACCCCGCCCAGAAGAATGGCTCCGAAAGTGTTTTCGCCTGCCAGGCTTCCGTCAACGATGGGTCGTCCACTGCCACCAATGGCGGGGATGGCGATACGGGGGATGAGCTTAATTTTCCCTACAACAATGGCCCCGGCTGCTGCGGTTTTAACAACCCTTCATGGAACCTCGTACAGGCTTTCAAAACCGATGCCAACGGCCTGCCTCTTCTTGATGGCAGCTATAACAATAACCCCCTGATCAGCGATCCCGTCGAAACACCCTGGGCCGGGACGATAGACCCCCGGCTTGACTGGGTGGCCGGCCGGCCGGGCGAGCCTTATTTTGACTGGGGTACGATAGATTCCACCTGGGTCCGCGACCTCGAAGACGATGGCCCGTTCGTTCCCAAAAAGAATGCCTATGCCAAGAGCCAGCAGGGGACATATTCTTCTACGGAAACCGTATTCTGGGGCGCTGCTGAAGATGATGCGAATAATGTCAACCTTTGCCGTTTTGCCGATGTCATCCTGTGGGCCGCTGAATGCGAGGCCCAAGCCAACAACCTCGACCAGGCTGAGACCTATGTCAACATGATTCGTGCACGGGCCGCTAATCCCAACGGCTTCGTGTATCTGAATGCTACGTATAACGCCAGTACCAGCACCTATTTACCGCAAACGACACCGGGCGGTAATTATGCGGTCAACCCATATCCCGCGGGCGCCTTCAGCGCCCAGGGACAGGCCTATGCCATCAGCGCCATTCAAATGGAGAGAAGGCTGGAGCTGGGTATGGAAGGCCATCGTTTCTTCGACCTGGCAAGATGGGACAATGGGACAGGCACCATGGCCGCTACGTTGAACGCCTATGTCGGCGTGGAAAAGAACAGGACCGGATTCTGGCGGGTGAATAATACCGCCGTCTTTACCAAAGGGGTCAACGAAAATTTTGCCATCCCGTTGAATGAAATTCAGGCAGAAAATGCTACCGGCAAAGTTTACCTTGTGCAAAACCCGGGGTATCAATAATAGTCGGGGTTGCCATATGAAACGATCATTCTTCATCGGGATATCCGTCGGGGTCCTGCTTGCCCTGTCGGGTTGTAAACACAAGGCTACGCTGTTCCAGCTGATTCCTTCGTCCCAATCCGGCATCGATTTCAACAATCGTATTGTCGAGGACGATTCCGTTAATCCCATGGACATGACCAACCTCTACAACGGTGGCGGCGTAGGCATCGGCGACTTCAACGGCGATGGCCGCCCCGATATTTATTTTACCGGTAACCGCGTTTCCAACAGGCTGTACCTCAACGAAGGCAATTTCCATTTCAGGGATATTACCGAAGAGGCCGGCGTAGGCGGAGGAGGAGAGTGGTGTAAGGGGGTGTCGGTAGTCGATATCAATAACGACGGCTGGCCTGATATCTATGTTTGCGCCGCCATCAGCAACGATCCCGCACATCGGAAGAACCTGCTGTATATCAACCAGGGACCTGACAGGAACGGCGTGCCTCATTTCAAAGAGATGGCGGCGGAATACGGATTGGCAGACACCTCGCATTCTACCATGGCCGCTTTTTTCGATTATGACAATGACGGAGACCTGGATTGTTTCATTGCCGTGAATGTCATTCCCAAAGGGATCAACCCGGGCCAGTTCCGCCCGATCGTCAAAGACGGGACGTTTCCCAGCACCTGCCGCCTCTACCGCAATGACTGGAGCGATTCCCTGCATCATCCCGTCTTCACCGACGTCTCGCGCCAGGCGGGCATTAATATGGAAGGCTATAGCCACGGGGTGACCATCGCCGATATCAACCGGGACGGCTGGAAAGACATCTATGTGACCAATGACTTCGTCTCTGATAATGTACTGTACATCAACAACCATGATGGGACTTTCACCGACAAGTCCGCTTCATATTTCAAACATACCGCCGCCAATGCGATGGGACAGGACATCGAAGACATGAACAACGACGGATTGGAAGACATCGTCGAGCTCGACATGAACCCCGAAGACAATTACCGCAAGAAGATGATGCTGATGGCTAACAATTATCATATTTACCAGAATAACCAGCTATACGGCTACCAGTATCAATATGTCCGCAACGTCCTGCAGCTCAACCGGGGGCCGCGCCCCGGACCGCATGATTCCATCGGCGACCCCGTATTTTCGGATATCGGCCTCTATGCCGGTATCGCCGAGACCGATTGGAGCTGGACGCCGCTGGCCGCCGATTTCGACAATGACGGTTACCGCGACCTCATCATCACCAACGGCTATCCTAAAGATGTCACCGATCATGATTTTACCACTTTCATGAACCATGCGGCCCGTTTAGCTTCCCAAAAGGATATCCTGGCCCGCATCCCCCAGGTCAAGCTGCATAAATACGCTTTTCGTAATAATGGCGATCTGCGGTTTACCGACGTCTCCCGGGACTGGGGACTGATGACGACGGCTTTTTCCAATGGCACAGCCTATGCCGATCTCGACGGCGATGGCGACCTGGACCTGATCATGAACAATATCAACGACAAGGCCATGATCTTCCGCAATATGAGCCGGGAGCGGGATACCAGCGACTCTCACTATCTGCAGGTCAGCCTGCGAGGCGACAGCCTGAACCGGGATGGCCAGGGCGCCTTCATCGAGCTGCACTATGATCATGGGCGGCAACAGGTATACGAGAATACGCCCTACCGCGGTTATTTATCGACTATTCAGAATATCGCCTCTTTCGGGTTGGGCAGGCTGCATTCCGTGGATTCTGTCCTGGTCCTGTGGCCCGGCGGGAAATGGCAGCTACTCCGTGACGTAGCCGCCGATCAGGTGCTGAAAGTGGACATCCGCAACGCCTCGGCCGCGCCCTCGCGCGTCCTC
>PMUF01000205.1 GCA_003167015.1 Chitinophagaceae bacterium
AACGGTACGCATACGTATACCAACGTCAGCGGCGGCAGCCTTATCAGCCTCCCGAATGATCCCGGCAGCAGCATTATCCACACGATTACCAGCGACAATATGGCGATCACTTTCGACGATGGCAGCAAAGCTACCTGGAACGTCGCCCGCCAGCGCACCTATACTTATAACGATGGTTATGTGATCAGCCAGACCGGCACCCATACCAGCGATAGCCTGACAAACGTTTCCATGTGGGGTTCAGATCGCTACGGTAATGCTTTCACCGTAGATATCCTCCAGCCATATGTCGTTACGTTAAGCTGCAGCTGGCTGCTGACAAGCGGTGAGGTACAGCTCTCTCTGCCCAATGTTACCGCGACTGCCACTTATGGGCTGAATTCCAGCGGTGTCGCTGCCGGCTGTCCTGTCTCCGGCTACTATTATTATCAAGTCTCTGCAGACTTCACCGCCAATGGCAAGATCTATACGGTTATTCTTCCGTACTAAGCCTTTCCGATCCTCTACGATATCATTCCGGCCGGCCTCTGTTGAGGCCGGCTTTTTTTTGCCCGTGCGCTCCGGTTCGTCGAAAAATCTTACATTGCCATTATGCGAAACGTTACTGCCGAATGGCTTTCTTCGATCGAAGTGATGGAAGGGGTGCCGCTGGATCAACTGCAATGGTTTATCGACAATTGCGAACATTATACCTTGCAGGAAGGCGATTACTTTTTTCGCACGGGGGACCCCGTCAAAGGCACATATATCGTCATCTCCGGAAAGATCCGGCTATTCGTGCTGCAACAAAAAGAAATGCGGGAGATCAGTGTGCTGCAGTCGGGTGACGTCAGCGGTTTGCTGCCTTTTTCCAGGGGAATAAACGCCAGTGTGACCGCAAAGGTCATCGAAAGCGGTACCATCATTCTTCTGCCTACCGGGAAATTCCGGGAGATGATCAGCCGGTTTTACGAGCTGACGGGGGCCCTGGTACATGTGATGACCAACAGGGTACGAAGTTTTACTTCTTTGCAGCAGCAAAACGAGAAGATGATGGCGCTTGGAAAACTCTCTGCAGGGTTGGCTCACGAGCTCAACAACCCGGTCGCCGCCATCGTCCGGGGTTCCGAGTCGCTTGTCAAGCATCTGCAGATGGAGCCGGAGCTATTCAAAGAAGTCATCAATGTGCGGATGGAGGCCAAAGACGTCGATCTTATCAACAACAAGCTGTTCGAGATCCTGGGTCGTCAGGACAAGCCCAAGCTCACGCTGGTGCAAAAAACGGAGTTGGAGGATGAACTGAGGGACTGGCTGGACGAAAAAAAGATAGCGAACAGCGATGAGATCGCCGAGAATTTTCTGGAGTACGGGTTCACTTGTGACGACATGGAGCATTTTCATGACCATGTCCCCGACCAATACCTTTCCCCTATCCTCAACTGGATCAATACCAACCTGGTCACAGAGCGGATGGTGCAGGACATCCAGGAAGCTTCCCAGCGGATATTCAAGCTCATTCAGTCGGTAAAGAATTTTACGCATATGGATCAGGGAAAGGGCAAGGAGCTCATCGATATCCACACGGGTATCGCCAACACCCTGACAATGATGCAATACAAGCTGAAAAAGGCCAACATCGAGGTCGTCGAAGAATTCGACGCCGGGCTGCCCAAGGTGATGGCGCTGGTGGGTGAGCTGAACCAGGTTTGGACCAATCTCATCGATAATGCAGTGGATGCGATGGAAGAGAGTGGCAAGGGGAAGCTGATCATCCGAACGGAACGCGATCACCAATTTGCCAGGATCTCGATAACCGACAATGGGCCGGGCATTCCCGAAAGCATCCTTTCGAGCATTTTCGATCCCTTCTTTACTACCAAGGGTATAGGAAAAGGAACAGGTCTTGGACTGGACGTCGTGATGCGCATCATCCAGGGGCAGCATCATGGTACGGTGAAAGTCAATTCTGTTCCCGGGCGCACCGAATTCATCGTGTGCCTGCCGATCGGCGGTTAACAAAGCGGACAGATTGTTCGCTGCCCGAAGGGCCATTATTAGACGTTGTACGCCGAGAGGTTACTTTCCCGGGAAACCTCGAGGCGTACACCCCCCTGTCGATACCACTCAAAAAGCGTAAATTGCAACACGACCTTAATATGACATTACCTATCATTTTCACCATAGACGACGATCCCCAGGTTTTGAGGGCCATTGCCCGGGACCTGCGATCGCATTTTCGTCAATCTTATCGCATCCTAAGCACGACCTCGGTAAAAGAAGCCCTGGAAAGTCTGCTTGACCTTAAGAACAAGGGTGAGTCTGTCGCCTTGTTTATTTCTGACCAGCGCATGCCGGAGATGGAGGGTGTGGATTTTTTGCAGAAGGCCAGAGAATTCTTCCCCGATGCACGGCGGGTGTTGCTGACGGCCTATTCCGATACCGACGCGGCAATCAAGGCGATCAACAGCGTACAGCTGGACTATTATCTCATGAAGCCATGGGACCCGCCTGAGGAGAAATTGTATCCGGTCATTAGCGAGTTGCTGGATGATTGGCTGGACAGCTACCGGCCCGCTTTTAAGGGGCTCAAAGTCATCGGTTACCAGTTCTCGCCCCAGTCGCATGAGATCAAGGAATTTCTTGCCGGCAATCTCGTTCCCTACCAATGGCAGGACATCGAGACCAGCCAGGAGGCAGGAGAATTACTAAAGCTCAACAATATAACCCTCAAAGATCTGCCGGTAGTCTTTCTCGAAAATGGCAGCTTTCTTGCTGCGCCGACAATACCGGCTATCGCAGCCACCATCGGGCTGAACCCGGAGGCGAAAAATACCATTTATGACGTCGTGATCATCGGGGCCGGGCCGGCGGGGCTGGCCGCCTCTGTGTATGGCGCATCAGAAGGGTTAAAGACCTTGCTGGTCGAACGCCGGTCTCCCGGCGGTCAGGCCGGCACCAGTTCGAGGATCGAGAATTACCTGGGTTTTCCCAACGGTCTCAGTGGTACAGAGCTGACCCGGCGGGCTATCACCCAGGCGACACGGCTGGGCGCCGAGGTGCTTCTGCCCAGAACAGTCAAGGACATCTGCCAGAAAGATGGCTATAAGAAGATAACGCTCGACAATGGCGAAGAGATCAATACCCACGCCGTCGTCATTACCACCGGGGTGGACTACCGGAAACTGGAGACCAAAGGTATACCTGATTTTACCGGCGCCGGTATCTATTATGGTGCAGCCATGACAGAGGCCAGTGCCTTCAGGGACTGCGAAGTCTTCGTGGTAGGAGGCGGTAATTCCGCGGGACAGGCAGCCATGCACCTGGCCAAATTTGCCCGCAACGTTCATATCGTGATCCGGAAGGACAGCCTGGGCAGTACCATGTCGGCCTATCTGATCGACCAGATCGCCACCCGCAAGAATATTCACCTCCTTTGCCGGAGCGAGATTGTAGAAGCTTCGGGCGGTTCGGGGGAGGCCACCGGTGCTTCCGGCCGGTTGGAATGCCTGCAGATCCAGAACCTGGATACGATGGAGATCGCCCAAAAACCGGCGAACGCCCTCTTCATTTTCATCGGGGCCCGTCCCTTTACCGACTGGATCGGTCTCGATATCATCAAAGATGACAAGGGATTTCTCGAAACGGGGCGCGACCTGACCATTCATGCCGACTTCAAAAAGATCTGGAAGCAGGACCGGGACCCCTATCTGCTGGAGACCAGCTGTCCGGGGGTGTTCGCAGCGGGCGATGTACGTGCAGGCGCCATGAACCGCGTCGCGTCGGCCGTGGGCGAAGGCTCGATGTCGATCAGCTTTGTCCACAAGTACCTGGCGGAAGTCTGAGCCGGGCCAAATTGTTTCCGTATTTTGATGAACATCCGCTATTTTTGCGGCCAAAGAGGCCGGAGGCCGGCACATATTCTTTGGTAATGAAGATCCTCATTCAACAGGCTTGTATTATTGACCGCTCTTCTCCCCACAACGGAACCATCAGGGATATCGTAGTTGAAAATGGCCGGATAACGGCTATCGGAGCAGAGCTCTCTGCCGCGGCAGACAAAGTCGTGCGGCATCCCGGTTTGCATGTCAGCCCGGGATGGGTGGATATATTCTCTCATTTCTGCGATCCCGGCTACGAACACAAAGAGACCCTGGAAACAGGAGCAGCGGCAGCAGCGGCCGGCGGTTTCACCGATGTCTTCGTGATCCCGAACACGCGGCCGGTCGTGGACAGCAAGTCTCAGGTGGAATATATCCGCGGCGTAGCGGCTGCTTTGCCGGTCAACATCCATCCGATAGGCGCCATCACCCGCGGGCTCGAAGGAAAAGACCTGGCAGAGATGTACGATATGCGACATAGCGGGGCCGTGGCCTTCAGCGATGGGATCCAGCCCGTACAATCTGCCGGGTTGCTGCTGAAGGGACTTCAGTATGTCAAGGCCTTCGACGGGATCATCATCCAGGTGCCTGACGATAAAACGGTCGGTGCAGGCGGGTTGATGAACGAAGGCATCGTCAGTACCCGGCTGGGCCTCCCCGGCAAGCCCATGATGGCAGAAGAACTCATGGTCGCACGCGATATCAAGCTGGCGCGCTATACCGAATCCAGGATCCATTTCACCGGCGTCAGTTCGCCCCGGTCACTGGAATATATCCGCCGGGCGAAAGAATCAGGACTGGCCGTGAGTTGTTCTGTGACGCCCTATCACCTTTTCTTTACCGATGCCGACCTGGTGGATTACGACACCAATCTGAAAGTATATCCCCCGCTACGGGATGAATCATCTGCCCAAACCTTGCGTGCAGCGGTACTGGAAGGCCCTGTAGACTGTATAGCCTCGCACCATCTGCCGCACGAGTTCGACAGCAAGGTCGTAGAATTCGAATATGCCCGGCCCGGAATGAGCAGCCTGGAAACGCTCTATGCCGTCCTCCGGACCCGCTTGCCACAGCTGACGCCGGAAAGGACCGTTGACCTGCTGAGCTATCGGCCCAGGGAACTTTTCGGGCTGCCGCAGCCTTCCATTGCCGAAGGGCAGACAGCCACCCTCAGCCTTTTCGATCCTGCGGGCGAGACCAGACCGGAGGCGAGCGCTACAAAGTCTAAATCCAGGAACAGCCCTTTCTTCGGAATGACTTTACAGGGACGGGTGCTGGGCATTCTCAACGGGGACAAACTAATTGTAAATTAACGGAAGAGATCAACCGATGATGAGAGCGCCTAAAAAAATCACTATTACCTTGCTGTTTGGCCTGATTGCTGCGGGATGTATGATTTTGTTCACCCTGGGGATGTATGGGGCCGGACCGCAGGTCTTTCTGGGGCAGACGGCCTACCTGTTCCATATTGTGCTGATTTTGCTGGCGGCGGTAGCGGCCGTGCTGGATAAAAGGGCTCATGGCGGCGTCCTTGACTTCAGAGCGGCGCTTAGGGTCTGTTTTGCCGTCATGGTCATAGGGCTGGCCGTCCAATACCTTTTCACCTGGCTTTTGCTGAACGTATTCGATCCGGGTTTCAGAAGGGCGCTGCTGCCGGTCGTGCATGACAATATGGTGAAGGCCTACCGGCGGTTCGGGGCGAGCGAGAACGACATCCGGCAGGCTGAGGATGCCGAAAAAGGACAGGACCCCTTCACATTCGGTCGGATGTTTACAGGACTGGGATTTAATATAATCATTTACTTTCTTATCGCCCTGTTGATCTCCGCCACGGTGAGGACGAAAAGAGTGCCGTTGCCAAAGTCCGACAGGTAAATCTATCAAATGGATATTTCAATCGTCATACCGGTCTATAACGAGGATGAGTCCCTGCCCGAGCTATGCAGCTGGATAGAGAAGGTCATGCAGGAGAACGGATTTTCCTATGAGGTCATTCTCGTCGACGATGGCAGCACGGATCGCTCATGGGATGTCATCGCCGGCCTTCGCAAGGCCAACCCCTGCATCAAGGGCATCAGGTTCCAGCGTAACTATGGCAAATCTGCCGCCCTCAATGAAGGTTTCAAGATGGCACAGGGGGATGTAGTGATCACGATGGATGCCGACATGCAGGACAGCCCTGACGAGATCCCGGCCTTACGGACAATGATCCTGGAGGACCGTTACGATATGGTCAGCGGCTGGAAAAAAGTTCGGCACGACCCGATCTCCAAGACGCTGCCGTCGAAATTCTTCAACTGGACCACCGCCAGGGTCAGCAAGATCCCTTTGCATGATTTCAACTGCGGGCTGAAAGCCTATCGGAATAAAGTCGTTAAAAGTATTGAAGTCTACGGCGAAATGCACCGGTATATCCCTGTGATTGCCAAATGGTCGGGATTCAGAAAGATTGGCGAAAAGGTGGTGGAGCATCGCGCCCGCAAATACGGCTATACAAAGTTCGGCGGCCTGGGCCGTGGGCTGAAAGGCCTGCTGGACCTGGCTTCGATCAATTTTGTCGGCAAGTATGGCAAGCGCCCCATGCATTTCTTCGGCCCGCTGGGCGTCCTCTTCTTTCTCATCGGCTTTGGCGTATCCATCTCCTTTATCATCCAGAAGTTCAATCACATGTCGTCCTTTACCCTGACCAACAAACCATCCTTTTATATCGCGCTGATCTGTATGGTGATTGGCAGCCAGCTCTTCCTGACAGGCTTTGTCGCAGAACTTATCTCCCGCAATTCACCCGGCCGTAATTCTTATCTGATCGAACAAAAACTCGGACTGGACAATCCATGAACCGACAGGACCCAACAACGCATCCATCGGGACCAGCCGCCAAAGGATCCGTCGTTATCATCGGGCCGGCACATCCCCTGCGCGGCGGTCTGGCCACTTTCGACCAACGCCTTGCCAGGGAATTCATCCGGGAGGGCTATGACTGCCGGATATTCTCCTTTTCCCTGCAATACCCTTCTTTCCTGTTCCCCGGTACTACCCAGTATTCTACCGAGCCGCCTCCGGAAGGACTGACCATTCTCTCCCGCATCAATTCCATTAACCCATTCAACTGGTGGAGCGTCGGAAAAGAGCTGCGCAAGGACCGGCCGGACCTCATCGTCGTGCGTTACTGGCTGCCCCTGATGGGCCCCGCCCTGGGCACTATCCTGAGACAGGTGCGAAAGAACCGGCATACCCGGATCGTGGCCATTACGGACAATGTCATTCCCCACGAGAAAAGGCTCGGGGACAAACCGTTCACCCGCTATTTCCTGGCGGCCTGCGACGCCTTTATCACGATGAGCGGAAAAGTGATGCAGGATCTTCGCCAGTTTCAGCCGGACAAACCGGCCACCCAGGTAGCCCATCCCCTGTATGACAATTTCGGCGAGCCGATACCAAAGAAAGAAGCCCGTGCACTGCTGCGACAAAAAGGAGTGGATATCGGGGACGGGGACAAGGTGCTGCTGTTCTTCGGCTTTATCCGTAAATACAAGGGCCTCGATATTGCCCTGCAGGCGATGGCGGACCACCGGGTGCGCGATCTGGGCGTAAAATTGCTGGTAGCCGGCGAATTCTATGAAGATGCGGCGTCTTACCGCGATCTGATTGCCTCGCTGGGCATCGAAAAATCCCTGCTGCTGTGTACCGATTTTATCCCCGACAGCGAGGTCCGCAACTACCTTTGTGCAGCCGATGCCGTCATCCAACCTTACCGGAATGCCACGCAAAGCGGGGTAACACCCCTTGCCTATCATTTTGAAAAGCCCATGATCGTGTCGAATGTCGGTGGTCTGGCCGCCCTTGTGCCGCATGAGCAGGTAGGGCTGGTCGCGGAGCCGCATCCCGGTCCGATGGCAGATGCCATCCTCCGGTACTTTATATTGGGCGAATCTTTTTTCATCTCCAACCTTCGCAGGGAAAAAGAAAAATACTCCTGGAGCCGGTTGGTGGCCAACATTATAGCCTTATGAACCCTTTAGATCTGCACCAGATAGACGCCCGCTGGACCCTCTTCCTCGACAGGGACGGAGTCATCAACCACGAAAAGGAAGGCAGCTATGTGCTGCATTATGGCGAATTCGTCTTCTATGACCAGGTGAAGGAAGCCCTGCGGATCTGTGCATCGGCATTCGGCAGGATCGTCATCGTGACCAACCAGCGCGGCATCGGCAAAGGAATGATGACCGCAGAGGACCTGCAGGTTATTCACGAAAAAATGATCGCCGAGATCGTGTTGGCGGGAGGCCGTATCGACCGGGTCTATTATGCCGATTCCCTGCAGAACGATCATCCGCTTCGCAAGCCCAACCCGGGAATGGCCCTTGCCGCCCGGGCAGATTTCCCTGATATCGATTTTAGCCGCGCACTCATGGTCGGCAACAATATCAGCGATATGGAATTCGGGAAGAATGCCGGCATGTATACGGTCTTCCTGACCACAACCCAGCCGAATCAGCCTTTACCTCACCCGGCTATCGATTTGGCTTTCAATTCACTGTACGATTTTGCAAAACATTTGCCTTTCAAATGAAATTTTTGTTCATGCTTTAACGTTTGCCCCTTCCCGGCCTGTCTTTTCAATTCGTAACTTTACACCGCTATGCGATTCACCGAGTATAAGTTAATGTTGGCCATATGCCTCCTGGGAATTAGTCTGCGATCCGCAGCACAGCCCGGTTCACCGGCCATATTCAGGCAGCGGGAAGATTCCTTAAAAAAATACTCTTTTGACATCGTCAATGCAGAAAGCGCCGCGTCCCGGTTTCGGGCAGACAGCCAGTTCATCCGGTCACTGGTAAGAGCGCTGAAGCTGCCTCATTCTTTTGATTACCCATTCGATTCACTGCAAACGATATCCAGGCTGTATGCGCCCGACAGCAGCTTTCGCATCTTTACCTGGCAGTTCAAGAAAGATGATATGATCTATCTGCAGGAAGGCGCCATCCAGATGAATGAACCGGACGGCTCGCTGAAGCTATTTCCCCTGTTCGATGCATCGATGTTCACGGCCAAACCGCTGGATTCGATACGGACACGTCGCAACTGGATCGGGGCCATTTATTACCGGATCATTCTGAAAACCTATGAAGGCAAAAAATACTATACGCTGCTGGGTTTCGATGACTTCAGCGAGACCAGCAATAAGAAATGGATGGAAGTGCTGACCTTCAGCCCGGAGGGCGAACCTCTTTTCGGCGTTCCTTATTTTTCCTTCCAGGAAGATTCCGTGCACAAGCCGCTACAGTACCGTTTCAATATCGAGTACAAGAAAGAGGCAGGAACCCGGTTCAACTATGACCCGCAAATGGATATGGTCGTTTATGATCACCTGATACCCGAAAACAACGAACCACAGAAGAAAGATACTTATGTCCCGGACGGCGACTTCGAAGCCTTTCAATGGAAGGATGGCCGCTGGATACATGTGGAGAAAGAATTGTTCACCGTCAAGCTGAAAGACGGGCAATTCCCGCAGGATGCGAAACTGCTGGACGAGCAGGGCAATGTCAACGAGCAGCAATTGCAGGCGCAGTCGGAAAAGAACATCAAAAAAGGCACTCCGCCGCCGAAGCCCAACAACAACCCATAACCCGTAAGGCCGGCTTCCGTTGATGCAGCGATCTAATGATTCAACAGCCGGGCCTTGGCGCGATTATATTCTTCTTCGGAAAGCGCCCCTTTCATTTTCAGCTCGAATAATTTCTCCAGTTCCGCGGCCACTGCCGGAGCCGTCGGAGCATCTGTCCGGGCACGATTACCGGTTGGTGCATCAGAATGCTGGTTAATAGCAGCAGCCATCTGGGCAGCCTGGTAACCGAACTGCCAGTTCTTATATTCCGCCTGTGCAGCGGTGATGGTATCTTTGAGCCGCCTGGGGTGATTGACATTATAGTAGTCGGTGGCTCCTGCCTCGGCGGCAGTCTGGATCTCTACATGGCCGAAATTGAAGAGGCGGCCGGCGACGGTCTGATCATAAGACACATTATTGATCTTATCAAGAGGGCTTTCTTTGGCGTAGTGATTCAGCAAACCCGCCTCGTCGATCACCCGAAAATTGGTCACCACCCAGATATTGACCCGCCAGGTATAATACTTCAGCAGCCACCACGCAATACCCAGCAAAGAGATCAGCCATCCCCATACCCATTGAAAATGATACACGATAAAGATTCCCGCAAAGAGGATCACCAGCGCGAAAAAGGCCGGAATGATCAGCGACGTCCAGCTGCTATACGTCAGCAGCAGTATCTTCTCTCCTTTTTGAAGCGGGGTCCGCATGATGATGATAGTTTATTCGTCGAGTTTCAACACGGCCAGGAAGGCTTCCTGGGGTACTTCCACGTTGCCGATCTGCCGCATGCGTTTCTTGCCTTCCTTCTGCTTTTCGAGCAGCTTACGCTTGCGGCTGATGTCACCACCGTAACATTTCGCAGTCACATCCTTGCGCAGGGCGCTGATCGTCTCACGGGCGATCACTTTGGCTCCGATGGCCGCCTGAATGGCGATCTGGAACTGTTGACGGGGCAGCAGCTCCTTCAGTTTCTCGCACAGCTTACGACCGAATTCCGCTCCGCGACTGCGATGGATGAGGGCACTCAGCGCATCGACCTTGTCTCCATTGAGCAGGATATCCATTTTGGCGATGTCGCTGTCCCGCCGGTCGATAGGATGATAATCGAAAGAAGCATAGCCGCGGGTCTGGCTTTTCAATTTATCATAGAAATCGAATACGATCTCGGTCAACGGCATTTCGAAGATCAGTTCAACACGGGTGGTCGTGAGATAGCTCTGGTTGATGAGATTACCCCGCTTGCCCAGGCAGAGGGTCATGATATTACCGATATAGTCCGGTTTGGTAATGATCTGCGCGCGGATATAAGGCTCTTCGATCCTCTCGATACGCGTGGGATCGGGCATCTCGGAGGGGTTGTTCACAATGATCACTTCCCCCTTGCTGGTATGTGCGACAAAGCTCACGTTGGGTACCGTGGTGATCACAGTCTGGTTAAATTCCCGCTCTAACCGCTCCTGGATGATCTCCATGTGCAGCATGCCCAGGAATCCGCAACGAAAGCCGAAGCCCAGCGCCTGAGACGTCTCGAGTTCGTACGTCAGGGAGGCGTCGTTGAGCTGCAGTTTGTCCATACAATCTCTAAGCTCTTCGAAATCATCGGTTTCGACCGGGAAAATACCCGCAAAAACCATGGGTTTTACTTCCTGGAAGCCCTTGATCATTTCCTGGGTGGGATTGGCGGCGAGGGTAATGGTATCCCCTACCCTGACTTCCTTGGCATTCTTGATCCCGGTAATAATATAGCCTACATCGCCTGCTCTTACTTCTGTTTTCGGGGTCAGCGTCAATTTCAGCACCCCCACCTCGTCCGCTTCGTACGTCAGGTCTGTAGAAACGAATTTTACTTTATCGCCCTTCTTCAGCGTTCCGTTCAGGATCCGGTAATAGACGATGATCCCCCGGAAGGAATTGAACACGCTGTCAAAAATGAGCGCCTGCAACGGCGCATCCGGGTTGCCTTTCGGGGCAGGTATCCTGGCGACGATAGCCTCGAGGATCTCAGCAACACCCAGCCCGGTCTTGGCGCTGGCCAGGAGAATGTCTTCCGGCTTACAACCGATCAATTCGATGATCTGGTCCTTTACCTCTTCCACCATCGCCCCGTCCATGTCGATCTTATTGATCACCGGGATGATCTCCAGGTCATTTTCAATGGCCAGGTATAGGTTGGAGATCGTTTGTGCCTGGATTCCCTGCGTGGCATCCACCAGCAGAAGAGCGCCTTCGCAGGCGGCAAGGGCCCGGCTGACCTCATAGCTAAAGTCGACGTGCCCCGGAGTATCGATCAGGTTCAATACATACTGTTGGCCTTTATAGGGATAATCGATCTGGATGGCGTGGCTTTTGATCGTGATCCCTTTTTCCCGTTCGAGGTCCATATCATCCAGCACCTGGGCCTGCATATCCCGGGCGGAGATCGTATTCGTCATCTCCAGTAACCGGTCCGCGAGGGTACTTTTTCCATGGTCAATATGCGCAATAATGCAAAAATTCCTAATATTTTTCATTTCGCTGCAAATCTACGCAAAACGACCGGTAGCTTCGTGTAAAATTGTGTATTTTCATATTACTGCTTTTGTAACTGCAATAAGCTGATGATGAGGAAACTATATCTTGTACGCTGCTTCTACAACAATAAGATCTTCTTTGCGCTTTTGATCATTTTCATCGCAGCCGTATGTTATGGCCACAAGACCAACCTGCCCATTACACCAGCATTTATCAGCAATGTGTATATTTTGAAAGGTGATACCAAAAAAGACAGCTTTCTGTTCATCACCGTCAACGGTACAACCCTGCTGAATCTTCACCATACTTTCGATGAACCAAGGAGAATGATGATCTATTCCACCCTGGAGACCTACCGCCAGGCTGCACTGAACGGAGGGACAGACCCTGAACTGGCGTTGATCGACCGGACAGTGAAGAAGCATCCTTTCCTTCACGGGCTGCGGCAAGCTATTGGCTGGAAGGCAGGTAATTATGACCATTACCTGCCATGGCTTTTGAAATACATCCGGGCATCGGTGAGCGATTCCGTCAAAAGACTGGATGTAGGAGTGGCTTATATTCATTACAATGACCGGAACCTGCCCGTTACAGATTCCACAAAACCACTTTACCATATTGAATAAAGCAGTACTTGACAGGGAAAAAGCTGCCAGGCTCACTTTTGGTTTTGCCTTCCTCGTACTGGCATACCGCTGGTTCACCCATTCGCTGGTCTATCAGTTGCAGCAGCCTGTCCTCTATGAGTCAGGTTTCGATTATACGTACTGGGTCTATCATTTTATCCGCTTCCCCGAGGTCTTTGTCGACAATAAATGGGGGGCCCGGATCTTCGACATCGTATTGCTGATCTCGACAGGCTACAACATAATTACTGCGGCCGCCAACAGGATGAGCGTGCTGATCTGTGCCGTCGCGTGGACCTTTTACGGTATTACTTACAACAGCTACGTATGCCATTTCACCTATGCTATTTCCGGGCTCATGCTGCTGCCATACGTATTCCTGGTGAAAAAAAAGGAGAATTTCAGCCTGATCTGGGAAGGAGCCCGGTACTTCTGTCTGTATGTTTATGCAGATGCCTTTATTCATAAGGCATTTATCGGCAGGAATCTCTATTATTTCCCCATGGGTGTCGAAATAATAAAGACCAACCAGGCTCAATTCCTCCTGCAAAACCCCCGAAGCATACTGTCCCCCGTTTATTCCTTCTTTATCACACATCCAGGCTTATCGTATGCGGGTTTTGTCTGGATGGTGCTGCTGCAGGGGAGTATGATTATAGGGTTTTTTACAAAAAAATGGGACAAGTTCCTTTTTTGGGTACCGGTCCTCTTTCATGCCATCAATTATTTTTTTGTCGACGTGTTCTTCTTTGAACTATTGGTGTTAAACCTGACCTTATTGCCCTTTCAAGCCGGGTCCAATCGCTCCGGCCGGCCAGCAACAGGTCCTTCAACGTATAGCCGGCATACCGCCTGAACATCCAACAGTCATACACCATCGACAATAGTGCGGCCATGCTGAAGGCTAAAGCCGTTCCGTGTATACCCCAGGCGCGGGTGAACAAGAAAAAGAGCGCTACAGCGGATATCAGCTGAATGGAGGCACTGATCAGGTTTATCCTGAAATGTCCAATCCCGAAATAATATGCAGTAAAGAAGGTGGATGAGCAGGCCGCAAACAAACCCGGAATAAATCCAATGAAGATATTGTACATGCTGTTGAAAGACGGCCCGAAGATCACCGGAAACAGGTACCAGCCTGTTGCCAATACACCAAGGCTAAACAATAAGACAGCAGTATTGGACAACCGCACCAGTAACAGCACTTTTTCAGTAATTTGACCGGCCTGATCACGGGCTACCAGCGTAATAAAGGGATAATAGATAAAGCCTGCTATCAGTCCCGCATATTCGACCAACTTATAGGCCTGGATATAATTGCCCTGATTGGCCGATGTCGCATAATAGGGTAAAAGATAAAGACCCATCCGCGCACCAACGAAAAAAATAAAATTAGTGACAAACGCGCCGGAGGAAAAGCGCAGGATATCCCGGATGCCCACAGGAGCACCCTGCCGGACAGTATTCGCCAGATCGACGACTCCGTCATCGGCTACCGGAGCTTTGGCATTCAGCCGGATCGCCGCAATCAATAGCACCAGGCCCTGGATCAGAGAAAACCCGAAATAAATGAAAAACAGCGCTACCACAGCCCTGTGACCCGGCAATAGAGCAGCGCTGACTACGCTGAGGACAGCGGTAGCGCCATTGATAAAAACGCCCCATTGAGCCGGCCGGTAATTTTGCCCATATGCAGTAAATATCGTTCCGGCTAAAACCGTCATCAGCACACCGGCTATCTGACATGCCGAAAACAGCAGCAGTTGGTGCAGGCCTATGCCGGGAAACCGGGCCGGTTGATCATACCACCACAGAAAAGAAAGTCCGGCGGGCAAAGCCAGCAGCACCAGTATCCCAATAATCCGAACGGCAAATGCGGTAGTAATTTCACGCCGGGAGAGATAATAGTTTAGTCCGATGTCGAGCCCGAATGTAAAAAGGCTGGTGCAGAGCGACAGGAGGTATACGAGGGAATAGAATTCGCCGGTGACGGCTGACCGGAGTATCCGCGCATAGATAACTGTAACGATAAAGGAACTGATCAGCTGCGCCGTTTTCCAGTACACGCTTTTATATAGGAGATTGCCAATGGCCATTGAATTATGCCGTATGATGAATGCGGTTACTGCACATTAAACCATAGGCATCTATGCAGCTGACACATGGCTCAGGCAATTCTTTACCCAGCCTGTGCGCCTCCCGAAACCGCTTAGCCTCCTGGCTGCGATAAATTTGTATCGGATCATCCTTGAAAATATTCCCGAAGATCACAGGCGGATGGCTGGTGGTCTTTCCCCAAAGCGTGAAGGGGGTCGTTACACCCAAAAAATCACAGGGAGCGACATCGCCCTTGATATCGACGTAAAACATCTCCGTTGTCTGACAACCCATTCTTTCGGGTCGCAGCCGCGGCATGCTGATCGTAATTTTATTGCTTTTCGCTCTTTTGACCGCTTCATCAAAGAAAGCCTGCGCTTCCACATTTCCATCCGGCGTATACAAGGCCAGTGGTTCTAACTGGCGGGTAAACGTCAGGATATTGCTGACATAGATCTGTCTGATTCCCAATTTGCCGACAAAATCGACATAGTCCGGCAGCTCATGAACATTATTGCGGTGTGCCACAAACGTAACGGCTAACTTATCCTTCAGCGAGGACTGGCTGACCAGCCGGATCGTCTCGATGATCTTTTCGAATACCACTTCCGTCTTGAAATCCTCTACCGTCTTTTTGGTATAACCGTCCAGCGAAATGTTGATTTCGGACACGGGGTATTTTTCCAGCTCACGGATCTTGTCGATGCCAAGCTCCATCGTATTGGACAGAAAGGGGAATTGCATGGCCGGGTTGATTTCCAATATCCTGTCCATCATCCTGAACAGGTGCTTGTTCAGGATGGCCTCGAAAGTGGAAAACGAAAAATAGGAAGCGTGTTCGATCATCGGCCGAAGTCTTTCCACGAACCGTTCGAACTCTTCCATTTTCATGATCTTGATGATCCCATCATGAATGTCTGTATGATAATCATTGATGAAGCAATGCTTACACTTCAAATTGCAGGCGCTGACTGTCTGCAGCGTCAGATAATAAGGATAGTTGGAAAGATATTTTTTTACTCCCAGAGTGACCCTGGATAGTAACCGATGAGGGGGGATCCTGCTTATCTTTTTTGTCGCAATTTTTATTGCTTTCAACATCTCATAAAGATAAGAATTAATATCTATTTCAGGGCACGGATAATCTGGGCAAAATCCGCCGCCACCAGCGAGGCTCCGCCTACCAGACCACCGTCCACATCCGGCAGGGCGAAGAGCTCGGCCGCATTTCCAGCCTTTACGCTGCCGCCGTATAAAATGGGGATATGATTGGCTGTAGCCGGGCTGTATTTGGCTGCCAGCGTGGCCCGGATATGTGCATGCATCTCCTGCGCCTGGTGGGCGCTGGCTGTCTTGCCGGTGCCGATGGCCCAGATGGGCTCATAGGCGATGACAATTTTGCGGATCTCCTCTTCGGAAAATTGAAACAAGGACTCCTTCAGCTGGGTTTCTACAAATCCCGTTTGTATTCCCGCTTCCCGGATAGCCAGCGGTTCGCCGCAACAAAAGATCGGGGTGATACCGTTTGCGAGGCATATAGCCGTCTTATGCGCCAGCGTATCGTTCTGTTCGGAAAAGTATTCTCTTCTTTCGCTATGACCCAGTACACAGTATTGAATGTGGATCGATTTCAGCATCTCCGCTGACACCTCACCGGTATAAGCGCCGGATTTTTTATCCGAACAGTTCTGGGCGGCGGCGGCATAATGTTTCTTCCCGGCCAGGCGAAGCTGCGCCATTGTCAGGTAAGGGAACGGGACGGCAAAGACTGCGCGCTGATGAGTGGAGAGCGTGATATCCTCCGCAAGGATGGTATCCAGCAATTCTTCTCCCTGTTGGTAAGTAAGGTTCATCTTCCAGTTGGCTGCAGCTATTTGTTGTCTCATGAATGAAGGGATTTGTTGTTTGATTGGTCAAAAATATGTCTTAAAGTGAGGATTTCCTTTTCAGTCAGCAGCCGGTTTTTCAGTTTCTTCCAATTGCCGATATCGCGAAGGGCCTTTTCCCATTCGTAGCGGGTATGGCCATCCTGCCCCCAGCTGAAGTCCGGAATATATTTAGGCGGCGGCCCTTCCCCGAAGATATTACAGCCGACACCGGTGACGGCGCCTGTATGGAAGGCGGTATTGATAGCGGCCCGGGAATAGTCTCCCATCAGCAACCCGCATTTCGTGCCGGCATTCAGATAGCTATTCGAGGCAGGATGATATACTTTCACCGCTCCTGCGTTGTTCTTGAGGTTGGACGCAGAGCAGCCAGCCCCCAGGTTACACCACTCCCCGATCACCGCATCGCCGAGATAGCCGTCATGCCCTTTATTCGAGTAACCGAAGAAGACAGTATTCTTGATCTCACCCCCGGCCGTGCTATAGGGCCCCAGCGTAGTGGCGCCATATATCTTTGCCCCCATCTTGACGACAGCCCCTTCGCAACAGGCGAATGGCCCGCGGATCAAGGCGCCTTCCATGATCTCGGCATCCCGCCCGATATAGATCGGTCCGGTAGAGGCATTCAGCATACAGTGCTGCAGCCGCGCTCCTTCTTCAATAAAGATATTTTCCGGGGAAATGGCCTGTACGGAAGAAGGAATGGGCTGAGAGGTCCGGCCTGCAGTCAGCAGGACAAAATCATCTATCAGCGCTTCGGCGTTGTACATGAAAATATGCCAGGGATAACGGATCAGCCGCCCATGCACGAACAGGCGGTCGATGGCTGCCTGGTCCAGCGCTCCGCGGTTCAGTTCTTCCCGTACCCCCGCGGCCAGTGCCCGGGAGGGCAGCAGGTTGGCGGCCAGGGCAGGCGCAGCCGATTCCGGCGTCAGGGCGAAAGCATCCGGCCCCAGCAGACGAGCCCACTTTTCCCGGAAGGTAAGAATGCCCATTCTGATGTCCAGCACAGACCGCGTCGCGGTAAATGGCAACAGGTCGTCGGTACAGCTAACATCTTCGAGCTGAAGCATATCCGTCATGTGGTAAAACTAAAAAAAAATCCCCCCCGTTGCGCGGAGGGGAAATAGTATTGTTCGAAAAAGGCCCTATTCGCCCTTCTTCGCGTAACGTTTCTTGAATTTGTCGATCCTTCCCGCTGTATCCACCAACATGTTCTTGCCGGTGAAGAAGGGATGGGAAGTATTGGAAATTTCCAATTTGATCAGGGGATATTCGTTGCCGTCGTCGAATTTGACGGTTTCCCTGGACTGAGCAGATGATTTGCTGAGCCAGGTAGTGCCATTGCTCATATCCTTGAAAACGACGAACCGGTAATTACCCGGGTGGAGACCTTTTTTCATAATTTGTTCTGTTTGAAGGTTGTACGGATTTGGCCGTACCTGAAAAATTTCGTTGCGGCTGCAAAAGTAAGTAATTTGACCGTCCGGACCAAATAAAATGGCCTGAATCAGAGCTTCGTTCCTCGGGTACCCTAGCTCCGCATATTGATATACTGGAGCGCAATCCCCAGGTTGGCGCCGCTGCAGAGCTTGATGACCGCCTGCAGGTCGTCGATCTTTTTGGCCGTTACCCGGACGAGATCGTCCATGATCTGGGACTGGACCTTCAGACCGGAATCCTTGATCAGCTTGGTCACCTTCTTGGCGTCTTCCTGTTTCAGCCCGTTCCGGACCGGTACCTCCTGGCGGACCACTTTCCCGCTCTGGTGAGGTTCCTTTTCCAGATCGAAGGCCAGGGGGTCCAGCCCCTGCTTCATCGATCGGCTGATCAGTACGTCGACGATCTGTTTGATCTTCATATCGCTTTCCGCTTCGAGATCGATTTTCATGTCCTTCTTGTTCAGGTCGATCTTGACGGGAGAGTCCTTGAAATCAAACCGGTTGGTGATCTCTTTTTTGGTGACATTGACAGCATTGTCCAGGACTTGCTGGTCTACCTTGCTTACGATATCAAAGGATGGCATACGCGTTGGAGTTATCCGCCAAAGCTACATTAATTTGTATTACCCCCGGCCTTCACCCTGCTCTCCTCTTCACCTGCTCCGCTATTCCGCTTGGCACCGCCGGAAACGCCCTTCAGGGGTTTACCGAAATTCCAGGTGAAGGTCATAGCGACCTGGCGGCTATCACGGCGGTTGTTGAAGGTCGCATCCGTCTCCTGGAAATCGATGTATCCGTGCGGTTGGTTCGTATACAGGAAGTCCCGCACGGCCAATTTGAGGCTTGCTTTGTCGTGTATGATCTTTTTGGAGATGGCGGCCGTCCCCTGTCCCAGGGGGTAGACAACTACCTGTCCTTCGACCCCCTTGGTGCGATAAAAGCCGGACAGCTCTCCTGCCCACCCATGCGCCAGGTTGAACTGGTTGTTGACATTCACCAGCAGCGTGGTAGCCTGCACGTCGAGATCCTGGCCATACAGCATCCCGGTGAATTTGGTATAGTTGACATCGCTGTACAGGACGGCTGTCCACCATTTGGTCACGGGCAACATATAGCTGACCGAAACGCCTGCATTCTGCCGGACGCCGATATTACCGTTGCGGACGATAGTGGCCTGGCCCGATTGTTCGAAGGTTTCGGTAAAGAAATTTTGCGTGTAGCTGTAGTTGAGCGTCGTCGTCAGGCTATGGTTGTAGGTGTGTGACAGCTCTATGTTTTGGGTATATTGCGGCTGCAGGTAAGGATTACCGGCCTGGTAGGTGTATTCGTCCAGGAAGAACAGGAAAGGATTCAGGTCCTGATAAGCCGGACGATCGATGCGGCGCCCATAATTGAGGG
>PMUF01000279.1 GCA_003167015.1 Chitinophagaceae bacterium
CGGGTCGATGGATTCACCGATGTCAAGGTAATTCTGTTTGCGGGCAATGGCGACAGGGATAAGCTCTTCCCACTTCTCCGGCTCGAAGTCCGCATTGTAGGGGGCACGGAACATGATCGTCGATCGCCCCGTAATACACTCGATCAGCAGCCGCGTCGATTCTATTTCCAATATGGCCCTCCGTTGGCTGACCTTGGCAATATTGGGATGCGTAAAAGTGTGATTGCCGATCTCATGCCCCTCCCTGAATTCCCGCTTCACGATGGGGATATTGTTCTCCGCATTGATGCCGATCAGGAAGAAGGTCGCCGGCACATGATATTTGCTGAGGATATCCAATATCTTGGGTGTGTAATCGGGGTCGGGTCCGTCGTCGAACGTCAATACCAGCTTCATGCTATCGTTAGTCCCGTATTTTCGGGCCACGAACCGGGATGGTAAGCTGTCATATTTCTCTTCTTCGATAATCATCTCTCCCGTATTGACTGTCGGCGTGATGCGTCCATTCGTGGGGGTAGCGATGATATCCAGCACCTCTCCTGTTCCTTCATAGTCCACAAAGTCCGCATTCGCTCTCGCATCCACCTTGCTGAAAGCGGAGAAATCAAAATGGGCCATCGACGCCTTCCGCATGTCCTGGTCATAGAAATACCATACCCGCGGATCCTCATCTCCCAGCCGCCAGATGGCCGTGCCCGGCAGACCATATTCCGTGGCGAACCGCAGGGCGTTGAAGATCGTCGCCGCATCGGTGAACTGCACCTGGTGCCGCACATTGTCCTCGTCGTCATAATCGTATTTGAGATCGTAGGAGTCATTGTCGAAATCGATCGTGGCCTCCTCGTCCTTGGCAGTGAACAACGCTTCCTGGTAACTGACCGTCCGTGCCGACATCTCCTTTCCCAGCCTCCAGTCATAGCCATAGGCCGCCAGGCAGAGGATCAGCTTTTGGATCGGAATATTCTTGACGGCAGCATCCACCGCCCCTTCGATCCATTTCTGATGGGCTATCGGACCGGGACCGGAAGCATCCGAATACTGATCATAAGCCATCAGAAAAATATAATCATTGTATTTCGACAACTCCTTGAAGTTGTAGTCCTCGTTGAAAGGGATAACGTCCTGGGTCACCAGCAGGTGTTTGGCATGCAGCTGCTCGTACAGGTCTTTCTGGAAATCGACCAGCTTTTCATTGGTCTTTTCCTGCAGCTCCTCGAAATCCACATTGACGCCGACGAAACTGTCCCTTTGAAGGATCTTGATCACATCGTCGATCACCCGCTGTTTTTTTACCGGGTCATTGATGATCCGGTGTACCGCATCACCCCTGAAGACTTCTTTGTAATTGTTGGAAAGGATCGGCAGGATCTTGACCCCGGATTTTTTCATCACGGCCCAGGCCCGGGGATCGATATCCGTAGTGACCGTATCGGCCGTGGGATCGATAAAGATCCATTCCGGGATCACCAGGTTCATCTTGTCGATGTATTGCTGCAGAGATAGGAAAGACTGCGCATCCCAGTCGACATAGAAAGCAGCCCGGATGCCGGTCGGGAATTTGGTGAACGACCTGAAACTGGTATCTATCTTCGCCGGCGCGCCGCCATTGCGGTCGGAATCTCTTTTCTGGCCGGGAAAAGCGCCTCGCTGATAGGGAACTTTTTCGTTGATGTATTTACGGAACCCTCCATATTGCGCGATCAGGCTGTTCTTGAACAGAAATGTCCGGCCTGTGTCCAGCACCTTCTTGTATAATTGGCTCTGCTCTTTGATCCTGGGAAGGGCCGGCGTATAGTTCCGGGAGACGGCAATACAAACAATGACAACACCCAACACCAGGAATAGTAGAAAAATCCTTCCGCCCCATTTGAGCTTTTGCCAACGGCCGGTTGAATTAGTCTGAAAGATTTGTCGCTTTAAAGTTGGTGTTGTGTTACCGTTCATAGATGGTATTGGCAAAGTTCCCGCCAATAGGTTATATATCCAAGGTCAAAGGCATTTTTAACTATATTTTCGCCACCTCTCGGGCAACCCTTCTCAATAGTCCAATTCCAGCCGCAGCCGGTCCTTTAACTCTTTAACCAGCGGGTACTGCTCTACGATCTGCTGGAACTGCTCTCTCTTGTTCAACGGCTTCTCGCCTGGCTCCTCTTCTGAAGCTTTTTCTTCCACAATGACCGCAAACGAGATTGTTTTATTTGCGAACACCTGCTGGAGATGATCGGATAGGCCCCGTTTCTCCTGCTCGATGAATTTTTGCTCCAGGTTATTACTTGTTACTACCTCGAAAGAATGTCCATCGATGATCCTCAGCGTAGCCAGCTCGAGGCTTTGCACCGCAGGATTCCTATTCTCTCGCAAATAGTCGGCATACTGCTGCCACGCCTTATGCAACGCCTCAACTTCCAGTGACCGGCTGTTGGCCTCTTTGCCTTGTGACTGGTCCGCAAATTGCTGCCTGATCTTCGACAACGACTTCAGCGAGCCTGCCGCAGGCGTCTTTACCTCCTGCTCATTCCCTTTCTCCGCGGCCTGTCCGCCATCTTTCACCGCTGCGGCCTGTCCATCCGTCTTTCCGGCGCCTTTCACCGCCCCCTCCGCTATCCCCGCCTCAACGATCAGCTTTGCTCCACTCGCTCCCGAAGCACCCGTCGCTCCCGCAGTACCCGTTGGTGCTGCTTCAACCTTCCTGCCGCCTCTTCCCACCGGCGCCATAGCCGGAATATTGCGGAACGATACCGGCCTCAATTGCTCAGCCGGTTTTTTTTTATCTCCGGCCTCCCCGGCTATTACCTGCATAGCTTGTGCCAAATAACTCAGCTTGATCAGCGCAAGCTCCACATGAAGCCTCTTATTACGGGCCGATTTATAGTTGATCTCCGACTCATTGATGACATTCAGCGCACTGACGAGATAGACCGCATCGACTTTTTTCCCCACGCTGATATACCTGTCCTTGAAGCTTTCCACCGCCTCCAGCAAAGAAGCTACCTTTTCATCCTTGCAGACCAACAGATTGCGGATGAATTCAGCCAGCCCGTTCAGCACCAGGTCTCCCTCGAACCCCTTCCGGTTGATATCATCATAGATCAGCAACGCATCGGCCAGGTTCTGCTGCTGCATGGCCTCCAGCAATTGGAAATAATAGTCGGCATCCAGGATATTGAGGTGCTCCAGCGTATTTTTATACGTGAGCTCGCCACTGGTAAAGCTGACGATCTTATCGAGGATACTCAACGCATCCCGCATGGCCCCTTCACTCTTTTGCGCAATGATTTGTAATGCTGCCTTCTCCGCCTTAATCCCTTCCTTTTTGCAGATGTCCTCCAGGTGGGCCACGGTGTCCGCCGAAGTGATCCGCTTGAAGTCGAATATCTGGCAACGTGAAAGGATCGTCGGCAGGATCTTGTGCTTTTCCGTCGTCGCCAGGATGAAAATCGCATAGGGCGGAGGCTCTTCCAGCGTCTTCAGAAAAGCATTAAAGGCCGAAGTACTCAGCATATGCACCTCATCGATGATATACACCTTGTATTTCCCGGCCTGCGGGGCAAAACGTACCTGCTCCACCAGCGTCCGGATATCGTCTACCGAGTTATTGCTGGCGGCATCCAGCTCATGAATGTTCAGGGATGTCCCTTCATTGAAACTGACACAGGAATGGCAATGATTGCAGGCCTCGCCTTCCGGACTCACATTCTCGCAATTGATGGTTTTCGCCAGAATCCGCGCACAGGTCGTCTTGCCCACCCCGCGCGGCCCGCAGAATAAAAAGGCATGCGCCAGCTGACCGCTTTTGATGGCGTTTTTCAGGGTAGTTGTAATATGCGACTGCCCCACTACCGTCGAAAAATCCTGGGGCCTGTATTTTCGTGCCGAAACGATAAATTTATCCATTGAAGTAGCTCCTGTCGCAAACCTACAGCAAATACCAGAGCAGGCAATGACCGGACCCTCATGATTTCCTATCTTTAAAAAAAATATCTCCAAAAATTTGGAATATTTACATTGTTAAGTAAATTTGCATTGTTAATAACATGGGAATACAGGAACGAAAAGAGAAGCAGAAACTAGAGATCCGGAAATTGATCCTGGATGCCTCCATCAAATTGTTCATCGAGGAAGGTTTTGGAAACGTCACCATCCGGAAAATTGCCGACCTCATCGAATACAGCCCTACGACCGTATACCTTTATTTCAAAGACAAGGATGAAATACTGACGGCTTTGCATGATGTGGGATTCCAAAAGATGCAGGAGTATAATCACGACCTGCCCTCCATTAACAATCCCTTGCTGCGGCTGCATAAAATGGGCGAGAATTATATCAATTTCGGGATGGAAAACCCTGAATTTTACGAGCTTATGTTTATCATGGACGAACCGATGAAAGTGATTGAAGAGACCGGATGCGAATGGAAACCGGGTGACAACGCTATCAAGGTACTCAAAGCCACCGTGACTGAATGCATGGAAAAGAACTATCTCATCGGAACAGATCCTCACCTGGTCAGCCTCTCCGTATGGAGCTTCGTCCATGGCCTGGTGTCGCTGGCTATCCGGGACAGGATGGAAAAGTTTGTACCCGAAAAAGAACTGCTGCTGCCGATGATGCGGCAATCGCTGAACTGGTTCGTCAACACGATCGAGAACCCTGCCAGGAACCAATAGGCGCCTGGATGTAGGAGGCCATGACCAGCCGCCAAGCCCGAAAGGGCCTTTTTTTAACACCTTAAATGAACATTGTTAATATAATTTACTATCAACACAAACAGAACGTTATGCCAAAACATTCTCTGCTGGCACTCCTCCTGGGACTGATATTCGTTAACCGCCTTTCCGCGCAAACGCCCATTCCTGTCCTGCCCGACC
>PMUF01000264.1 GCA_003167015.1 Chitinophagaceae bacterium
ATATGGAACGTCCGATGATGAGATCTATGCCCATATCCTTACCCTGGCCGGGATGGGGGTTGCGGGGATCAATATAGAGGATTCCATGATCGATCGGTCGGGGCGGGTTTTGAAAGACTCGAAACTATTTGCCGGAACGATAGGGTATATCAAAAACAAGCTGGTATCTGCGTCTATCGATCTTTTTATCAACGTCCGGTGCGACACCTACCTGCTATCTGTTGAAAATAAACGACAGGAAACAAGCCGCAGAGTAAAGCTGTACGAAGCGGCGGGCGCCGACGGTATTTTTTTACCCTGTATCTGTGACGAAGACGATATTTCAGCAGCGGTGAGGGATACGGCATTGCCTTTGAATGTCATGTATATCCCCGGACTTCCCGATATGGAGCAATTGCAGCTACTGGGAGTGAAGAGGGTAAGCATGGGGCCGTTTTCTTTTAACAAAATTTATGATAATATTGATATTCCAATTGAATCGAAATGGGCATTAGCAGGATAGTTAATCAACATGATATCGACCTTCTCATCGGGCGGCACCATTTGTTCGCTACGATATGGGAGGCGTATGGGGCTCCGCCTGATTGGTCGAGAGAAGTAGGCTTTGAGTCTTTGGGCAGGATTATACTTGAACAACAGGTGAGCCTTGCTTCGGCTAATGCCCACTTTCAAAAGCTGAATGCCTACCTGGATGAATTTTCTCCTTTGCATATTCTGAAGCTCACCGATGAGGAGATGCGAAGCTGTCAGATCAGCCGACAGAAGGCAAAGTATCTCAGGGCGTTGTCGGAGGCTGTTTCTTCCGGCGAAATTGATCTGGCGCAATTGGCGGATCTGAGTGAGCCGGACATCAGACTGCGGCTTACCGCGATCAAGGGGATTGGCCACTGGACGGCGGATATTTATTTGATGTTTTGCCTGCAGCAAAAGGATATTTTCCCCATCGGGGACATCGCGGTGGTGAATGCCGTCAAGGAATTAAGCGGGGTGCAGACGGTAGATGAGATCCGGGCTTNNTATGGCACTATTACCTGAGAAAAAGAGGCAGGTAGCCGGCGTGTGGCTTGTGCCGGGCGATTATGGAAGATTCGGGCGTTTCATGTTGCGCCGGCGGATGTCACTCGTTACGGAATCCACATTGAATGAGGCCTCGATCAGGTTGTAGTTCTCCCAGAACTTATCGGATGTCCGGGCGTAAGAGGCGTGGCGTTCAATGGGCGTCCTCTTGTTCATGAGCGTACTGTCCGGAAAGGGCTGGACACCGTCGGTGTCGACCCGGGTGACGAGGTAATTGGTTTCCGTGAAGTAGGGGTTCAGGTCGATCTGGCTACTATCCCTGCCGCCTGACAGCCTTCCGCTGGTGTACCGATAATAATGGCGCAGGTAATATTTGCCGCCATAGCGGCGATAGGTGACGACGACGCTGTCGCCATACTTGGTATCGATCATCTGTGCGCTATAAAGGGCGGCCCGGTCTGCTTTCGATTTGATTTTCCAGTATTGGATACCCCGCGGGCTGAGGGTGCGGGTGATGGAGAGAAAGGCATGGGTTTCCTTGTCGATGATAATGGTGCCGCGATGATAGGCCTTCTGCACATCCGACTTCTGATCGAATCCGATCTCGTAAGCCTCTCTGCCCTCATAGTCTATGATCCCAAGATAGGAGAATTCATGGGCCGGCATTTCGGTGTCACCGAGAACCGGTGCCTTGTGGATACGGCCGACGAGGTCGACTGCGATAATGCCTTCCGGTCGTCTGATCTTTGTAATGCCATTCCAGCCGAAAGCATTCCAATCCTTATCGATCCTGGACTTGATGAGCCTGAATTGCTGGCTTTGGGTAGAGTAGTCACGGCCAAATATCTGGAAAACGGCCTCTGACAGCCCGATGATCCGGTTGTCATACTTCGTGGTCAGGCGGTAGAAGCCATCGAGGAGATAAGGGGAGTTCGGATAGTTATCCGGAATTCTGTCCATAGCCTTTCTGATAATGTCCAGCGGGTCGATGGCGTTAACGACGACATCCGACAACTGGATAGGCTTTCGACGCAGGCGAATGACCAGGTTGTCGCCATTTTTCCGCCGGGCGGACAGCGTGACGGCCTTGTAGCCGACATGCGAAATCTGGATGCTGTCGCCTGCCGCACCCTGGCGGATCTTGAAGATGAACCCGCCGTCCTCGTTGCTCATGGTGTTCACTCCATTCCGGGGATAGCCTATGGTGGCGGAGGACAGGCCTTCGCCGGTGCTGTCGTCGACTACGACGCCTTTCAGGACCAGGAGGGGCTGGTCCTGAGCATGACAAGGCACTCTGATCAGCAGCAGGGCTGCAAATACCCAGTATAGCTTAAGCATACACCAAATTTAATCAAACGGACATTGTTTTCCAATAAATGGTTCCATTTATGAGGGCTGGCCGGTCAGTTGCCAATCGGGCCGGATATAATGACAGGTATAGCCGTAAGGATGTTTTTGTAAATAGTCCTGGTGTTCTTCTTCGGCGTCCCAGAATGCCGAGGCGGGGACGACTTCCGTGACAATGGGTCCGGGCCAGCGCTTCGAGGCCGTCATTTCGGCTATCAGCTGTTTGGCGGTTTCCTTCTGCTGTTCGGTCAGATAGAAAATGGCCGATCGATAGGAGGTTCCGACATCGTTACCCTGCCGGTTGCGGGTGGTGGGATCATGGATCTGGAAGAAGAACTCCAGCAACTGCCGATAGGGCAGGATCGAGGGGTCGAATGTGATCTGGATGGCTTCGGCGTGCGTTCCATGGTTTCTGTAAGTGGCATTAGGCACATTGCCGCCGGTATAACCGACAACGGTTGACTTGACGCCCGGAAGCGCGCGGATCAGTTCCTCCACGCCCCAGAAACAACCTCCTGCGAGAATGGCTTTCTCCGTGTTCATAGACTTTTTTGTTTTGAATTTACACTATTTTATGTGATTGCCCGCTCGATACAACAGTTCCGGCTATGCTTTTGTTCTATGCGGATTGAGTGAGCCGCCATAAGGGCGATGGTTGGAGGCCGGTTGAAAGGTGGGCCGGGGGTTTCGTCCGATCAGACTATTTTTACGTCCCATCAGGTTATTTTGCTCCCGCCAACTCTGCGAGATTTGGCATTCAATAAACTATCACACAGTATGGAAAATGCAAAGCCAGCTCCCATTACGAAAGGGCCACAGGACGGAGAGAACCTGTCTGTGGTCGGCGACACTTACCGCATCCTTATCACAGGTAAAGAGACGGGTGGCGCATTTGCCGCCATCGATATGCTGATCCCTCCCGGTGGCGGCCCGGGTCCTCATTCGCATGCCAGTTTCCAGGAATCTTTTTACGTGATCGACGGTGAGATCGAGGTGAAATCCGAAGCGGGCACGTATACGGCTAAAAAGGGCGCTTTTGTCAGTATCCCGAAAGGTGGGATTGTACATTGTTTTAAAAACAAGACCGATCAGGTCGCGCACCTTCTTTGCGTCGTTGTACCTTCCGGGCTGGAAGGCTTCTTCGAGGAGATAGGGCGGCCGGTAGCCATTGGAAGTTTTCTGCCACCGCCGCCGATGGATGAGGGAGCGATGAAAAAAATCCTGCCGATTGTGGAGAAATACGGGCAGAAACTTTTTCCGCCGGATTACCTGGGATAAAATTTTTAATCATATGGCACTCTCACCAGAAGCACAGCAAAACATTGCCTTCTCCGATTTGATGGGGATTGACAAGGTCAGCAGGACCCCTGTCGCCCAGACACGGGAACGGATCAACCACATTCCTCCGGCACCTAACCCCACACCTGTAGCCGAAGTAGTCAACACAACGGTTCCCGGAACGGATATTCCTATCAGGATCTATATTCCCCCGGGCGAGGGCCCTTTCCCGGTGGTGTCTTATTTTCATGGCGGAGGGTTTGTGCTGATGAGCATCGATGCGGTGGATGAGATCTGCCGGGGCCTCTGCAGCGGGGCCGGCTGCGTGGTCATGTCTGTGGGATACAGGCTGGCGCCAGAACATCCTTACCCGGCTGGTCCGCAGGACTGTTTGACGGCAACCCGGTGGATGATCGGGGCTTCCGCCAACTGGAAAGGTATAGGGCAGAGAATGGCGGTTGCCGGCGACAGCGCCGGGGGATATATGGCATTGACGGTAGCCCAAAAGCTCAGGGCTGAAGGTGTTACACTGAAGGCGCAGTTCGCTGCCTACCCGGTGACGGATCATTATACGGGCAATCACGCTTCCTGGAAAGAGAACGGGAAAGGATATGGGCTGACTGCCGAGGCGATGAAGTGGTTCTGGGATAGTTTTCTTCCCGATGCATCCCTGGCGGATGAAGCATCGCCTTTGAGAACAGCCGATTTTGCCGGTCTTCCGCCGGCCATGATCATCACCTGCCAGTATGACCCGCTCAGGGACGAGGGGAAAGCCTATGCGGATAAGCTGCAGGCAGCGGGTGTGGAGACGGTATATAGGAATTATGAGAATGTGCATGGGTTCCTGGGCATCGGGGAAATGGGGCAGCGGGCGTTGCAGGCAGTCTGCGATTTTTTGAAAGGAAAACTATAAGGAGTGCTGACGGCCGGGCGTTGGCCCATCAGTGAAAATGAACTATCTTTTGGGTAAATATTTTGCTGGCTATGGCAGTCATATTTGATTTCGAAGCTGGAAAAGGATTTCATTTCACATCGGCTTTTGCGAAGCGTTTTGACTGTCAGGCGACGGGCGACAGGGTATCCCTTCCGCCCCTTCTGGGGGAGGGATTTATCCAGGAAGTGTATCTCGATAACGGATTGTCCTTGTGTCTGCACCGGTATCACTTACGGCAGGATTTTATCCTGAGACGCCATGGGACGGGGGCGACGGAGGTGCTGACCCTGAAGTTCGATGGCCGTAGAATGCCCGTCCGGTCCGACATGGATGTGCGGGAGCCCTTGTTCACTACCGGCAAGGGGTATGAAGTGGAATTCGGGACCAGTAATTTCTTTACGGAAGTCATGATCCCGGCCCATGAGGAGATTAATTTCGTAGTGATGGTCACTACCCGCCGGACCTTGCTGAACTTATTACAGATCGGCGAAGGGGGATCCGATATGATCCATACTATCAGGGATAACCCTTCCTTTTTCCTTCATGAGACCATGACAAGGGAAATGGAAAGAACATTGAAACAGCTCAGCCAGATCAACGAAACGACACCGCTGCCGGCTTTACTGTATCAGACCAGGGCGCAGGAACTGATCTATTTTTTGTTTGCCAGGCTGCTTTCACGGAAGACCGGGGTTGCGCTGTCTATCAACCAGGAAGATGTCAAAAAGATATACCAGGTTCGGGCCAGTATCCTGGCCGATCTGAGCGCTCCCCCTAAATTGTCAGAGCTGACGAGGCATATCGGGATGAGCAGTACCAAGATGAAGCAGCTGTTCCGTCAAATCTTCGGCGACAGTATTTACAATTATTTCCAGGTGGAGAGAATGAATGAAGCGGCGCAGCTGCTAAAGGATTTTTCCGTTTCACAGGTGGGGTACAGAATAGGCTTTTCAAACCTGAGCCATTTTACGCGGTTATTTGAAAAACATCACCAAATGAAACCTAAGCGGTATAAGGATACCCTTGAGGAGGTGGAGTAGGGGGTGGGTAAGAATCCGGCATCCAATTAATACGGTTAAGATATGCTAAAAAACTATATTACGATTGCCGTCCGGCACCTGTTCGGACATAAATTATTTTCCATTATTACGGTATGTTGCCTGGCGATCGGGATCACGTTTGTCCTGATCATCGGCCTGTACGTGCGGAACCAGGAAAGCGTGAATGGTAAGATAAAGGATGCCGGCAACCAATACATGATCAAGAGCCGGTGGAAGGTCAAAGGATTAGGCCTGGACATTACCACGATCGGCCCGCTGGCCAAGACGATGAAGGAGGAATACCCCACGCTCGTGGCCGGCTATTACCGCTATAATCCTTGCGGGGCCGTCATATCCGCCGGGGACAACTATTTCAAAGAAAACGTCGCCATTGGGGATACTACCCTGGTGGCGGTGTATGGCTTTCCTTTACTGTACGGAGAAAGCGGGAACGCCTTCCCGACCATTAGTTCCGCCGTGATCACCGAAAGGGTGGCCATGCAGTGGTTTGGTCAAAAAAATGTGGTCGGCAAAAGTTTCGGCATGCAGACGACCGCGGGAGGTTTCTAGCGATATACCATTTCCGCCGTATTAAAAGATATGCCCGCCAATTCCGTGACTTCCCTGATGGGCAACCGGTACGAGGTATTTGTCCCCACTATCGGCAACCGGTTCTATTCAGGCGGAGATCCTATGACCAGTTGGAGCGACACCTATGAAGTAGGCCTGCTGGAACTTAAGCCCGGGGTGAGGCCTGCAGACCTCGTCACGCCCTTTCGGCAAGTGCTGGCCAAATATACCAAGGACCCGTTGACGAAGAACCTGGAGGTAGAACTGGCGCCGGTGCGGGATTATTACCTGAAAGAAAATAACGGGGCCGTGCAACGAATGGTCACGACCCTTTCGCTGATTGGGGGTTTCATTTTACTCATGGCCATCATCAATTTCGTCAATATTACCATCGGCACTTCCGCGTATCGCCTGAAGGAGATCGGGCTGCGGAAAGTTTTCGGGGGCGCACAAAGGCAGCTCGTGTTTCAATTCATCATCGAAGCCTGGCTGGTGACCTTGCTGGCGGCGCTGATCTCCGTGGGGTTATACCAACTGCTGATACCGGTTTTTGACCAGGTGTTAGATACCCGGTTGCCTTCTGTGGCCGATTTTTCTTTTGCCGGGATCGGGCTGCTCTTGTCCGGGGTCATGATAGTAGGATTCCTGGCCGGTATTTACCCCGCTTTCGTGTTGAGCGGGTATGGCCTGGTTCATTCCGTGAAGGGGAAGGTTGGCGGAGTAAAAGGGGGACAGGGGCTGAGAAGGACATTGCTGGTCGTGCAGCTGTCCCTGGCGATTGGTGTTTTTATCAGTACCCTGAATGTGAACAGACAGGTCTCTTACATGTTCAATAAAGACCTGGGTTACGATAAAGAACAACTGCTGGTGATCGAAGCCTATCCCAAACAGTGGGATTCGGCGGGGTTAGCCCGGATGGAAGGAATCAAGAACGGGTTGCTGCGGCTACCGGCGGTCAAGGCCGCCAGCCTGTCGTGGGAAGTGCCGGACCGGACGCCGCCGGGGACGTTTGACCTGATATCGCTGCCCAAGGCCGGCAAACAGCGATTGTCCGTGGAATCGATCATGGCGGATGAAGACTTTGCGACCACTTTTGGCCTGGAGGTCAAAGAGGGCTCTTTTTTCTCTTCTCATACCGCCTACCTGCCGGGGGAGATAGTCCTGAATGAGAGCGCCGCGAAGGCGGTAGGGCTGACCCCGGGCAAGGCGGCAGGGGCGATCATACAATTACCTGATGGTCGCGGGCAGGTAACCGTGACCGGTGTCGTCAAAGATTTTCATTACGCGGGTCTTCAACAGGCGATAGAGCCGTTGGTGTTTATACATGTCAGGGATACCAAGGGTTACCGGTATCTCACTGTGAAACTGAACTCGCCGGATATGTCCCAGGCGGTGAGCCAGGTAAGAGCGCAATGGAAGGAACTGTCGCCCACTGCGCCCTTCGAATTTAATTTTATGGATAAACGGTTCGCAGCTTTATACCGATCGGATCTGCAGCTGAAAAAGGCGGCCGGGATCGCCACCGGGCTTAACCTGGTGATCGTCTTCCTGGGCATTTTCGGCATCGTCGCTTTTACGCTGACCAAACGTAACAAGGAAATGGCCGTGCGCAAGGTGCTGGGCGCCGATCTGGTCGATATCATCCGGCTGTTCCTGCAGGACTATGTCGGGCTGATCCTGCTGGCCAACCTCATTGCGTGGCCGCTGGCGTATGGGGTGACGAATAAATGGCTGGAAAATTATGCCTACAGGATCAGCCAGGATATTGTTCCCTACCTATCGGTAGGGGTGTTGATCTTCCTGATGGCCTTCGTACTGATTGCCGCGCAATGCCTGAGGACGGCGACCGCCAACCCGGTTAAGAGTTTGAGGATGGACTAGTTGACGGGGGCGCAGCGGCGGGAGCGGCGGGCGGAGCGGCTGGCGCGAAGGGGCCTTGTTTGTGTTCGAGCACTCTCAGCACGGGGTCGAGCTGCGGGAAAATGACGATCCTGGTGCTACGACCAGGGGTGTTCCGGCCTGCCGCTGTCATCCGGACAGGGGCTATATTATATTTATTTTGCAGCACGCGCACCACGGCCGTCGCACGTTTGACGCTGAGGTCCCAATTATCCGGCAGTACGCCGGGCGCATAGCGTACGCTGTCCGTATGTAGACTGTCCGTACGCACGCTGTCGGTGTGCAGGCTGTCGGCATGCGCGCTGTCTGTATGCACGCTGTCTGTATGCACGCTGTCTGTATGCACGCTGTCTGTATGTCCTTCGACCATGAATTCCAGATCGGGCTGATCGCCGAATACTCTGGCAAGCCTGCCTAATACCGATTTTGCCTTATCGGTCAGCAGATAACTGCTATCGTTGCCGAAGAGCAGCGAATCCGACAGATCGACGGAGACGACGCCTTTTTCCAGCTTAATATTGACATCCTGGTCGCCAAAGCTACCCAGGGCCATCTTCAGTTCTATCAATGCGGCCAGGTTGACCGAGTCACGGCGAGACAGGGCCGATCGAAGATCTATGAGGTAGGTATCTTTAGCGCTCATGTTATCCAGGGAGGTCTTAATACTTTCTGCCTGGGCATTGCTGAGCGCCGACAGGTCCTGCAATTGCCTTCTCAGCTGGGTATTGTTTTCGTTGGAGGCGGTCAATAGCGTGTTCACGCTGTTCAACTGGGTTTGCAGGGATGACTTCTGCTTACTGAGGTTGTCATTGTTATCCTGGTAGGTTTTCAAGGTATGCATGGCCCAGGTGTAGAGCGAGTCGTTTTTTTGAGCCTGTTGCTGCATGTCTTTGAATTTCCCGGTGCTGACACAACTGACAAGGGATAGGGTCGCAGACAACAAGATAAGCGGATAGATGTGAAAGGGTCGCATATAAGGGTTTTAAAATCCGCCTAAAAATACGGTATTTTTGATCTGTTACTCCTTCATTATGATTACAAAGCAGACATACTTCCTCCTCATCGGGCTTTTCAGCCTGTTGACCTGCCCGGCGCAGGAACCTCCCGGCGCCGCGATCCCCTGGACCACCTATGAGGCGGAACAGATGCGGACCACCGGAACTATCCTGGGCCCTGCTTATGGGGCTTACCGGGTCGAAACGGAATCATCCGGACAGCGATGTGTAAAGCTCGGCGCCAAAAGTCAGTATGTCGAATTCGCCGCGACGGCGGATGCCAACAGCATGGTGATCAGGTTCAGTCTTCCCGATGATCTGGAGGGTAACGGGACGAGCTCAACGCTGGGGATCTATCGGAATGGAAAATTGATAGGGGACGAGCCGATCAACTCGCACTATGCCTGGCTGTATGGAAAATACCCTTTCACCAATGACCCGGATTCAGGAAGGCCGCGGCATTTTTACGATGAGGTAAGACTAAAGGACCTGCCCATTCAAAAGGGTGATGTGATCCGGATACAACGGGATGATAGGGGAGATGATCATGCCGGTTATTGTATCATCGACCTGGTCGACCTGGAAAAGGTCGGACCGCCGGGTGTTGCGCCGGCGAATTCATTGTCGGTGGCAGATGTACGATGGGGTGGAGCCGATTCAATGGGCGACTATACCGTAGCGTTCAGGAATTGCATCGCCGCCGCCGCGCAAACCGGGCAGACGGTCTGGATCCCTGCCGGGACTTTTATCATTGCCGGGGATATTGTCGTACCGGCTCATGTCAGCATACAGGGGGCAGGCATGTGGTACTCGGAACTGACAGGGGATGAAAAGTCATACGCCGCTGTCAGCAAAAGGGTAAGACTGGTAGGGACCGGCAGCGATATTCATCTGGCGGATTTTGCCATTACCGGCCGGCTGAATTACAGGAGCGACAAGGAAAGCAATGACGGCATTACCGGCTCTTATGGGGAAAACTCCACCATTTCACGTCTCTGGATCGAACATACCAAAGTGGGCATGTGGATCGAAAACTCGGATCACCTGACCATTGCCGGTTGCCGGATGAGAAATACCCTGGCCGACGGCATCAATTTTTGTGTCGGCATGGCCCATTCTACTATCAGAGACTGCACGGCGCGGGGCACGGGCGATGATTGTTTTGCCCTATGGCCGACCGTTTATAAAAAGCAGGAATTTTCACCGGGGTGGAACCTCTTTATCCACTGTACGGCGCAACTGCCTTACCTCGCCAATGGCGCGGCCATCTATGGCGGGGATAGTAATGCCGTGAGGGATTGTTCTTTTTCCGATATTTCCCAGGGTTCGGCGATCCTGATCAGCACTACCTTCCCCACCGAGAGTCGGGATAAAAGCATCAACAATAACTTCAGCGGTACCACGGTGATCCGGGACTGCGATATTACAAACAGCGGGGGCTTCGACCACGAATGGGACTGGCGCGCGGCCGTGGAAATTTGCCTGGACAAGCGCAGCATTTCCGGGATCGAGCTGGATCACTTAACTATCGAAAACAGTTTGTCCAACGGTCTGAGTGTAGTCGCTAAAAATACGGACGGGAATATCGGGACTTTGACTAACGCGACCCTGCAAAATGTAAAAATTACCACCTATGGCATTGCGGTAAAAGGTAAATATGGATTGTTTATCTCCCGGGAGGCACATGGCGCTTTAGGGATCAGGGGATCGGAGACCGGTGACATCCGGAATGAATCGGGAAACTTTGTGATCAGTCGGTAGGCAGCCGATGGTGCGGAGGGCAAGGAGCCAGTCCCCACGGGGCTGACTTCCAGGGATGTGTCGGCCTATAGGAGCAAAATCTATCTTCCAAGGGCATACGCTGAAGACTATGGCCCCTTTTTTTGAGATTCTTTTCTTTTTTTTATACAAAAATCCCAAAAACACCGTTTTTGTAGTTACATTACTACTCGATAGTCGTACTAATCCTATGTATGGCGCTGGTAAAAGATGAGGAATCGTTGTGAGGAGTCTTACAAGAGAGAAAGAAAAAATATAGCAGCACTAGAAATATAGTCGTTGTTTCATCGTACTTAATGATTGCGACAGGTTGTTTTAAGGGTCAAGGCCACGCCATTTTTGGGGTGGCCTTATTTTATTCTTTATATTGGGCACTAATATCAGACATGACTACAAAAACTACTGCCCCCCGCACCGGAAATGCCCTCATTATTATCGGCGTACTGTACTTTATCTTTGGCTTTGTGACCTGGCTGAACGGGACGCTGATCCAGTACCTGAAACTCATTTGTGAACTATCCAACGATGTTCTGGCGTTCCTGGTTACTTTCGCTTTCTATATTTCTTACGTAGTCCTGGCCATTCCATCGGCCATGATCCTGCAAAAGACGGGTTATAAGAATGGCATGGCCCTGGGGCTGTTTGTCATGGCCATAGGTTGTATACTGTTCGTGCCTGCGGCGCACGCGCGCAATTTCTGGGCGTTTCTGGTGGGATTATTTGTACAGGGCACGGGGCTGACCTTGTTGCAGGCGGCCGCCAACCCCTATATCTCCATCCTGGGCCCGCTAAAAAGCGCCGCCAAAAGGATGAGCATCATGGGCATTTGCAACAAGGTGGCCGGAGGTCTGGGCCCCTGGGTCATGGCCTCCATCCTCCTAAACAATGCCGCGGCTTTGGATAAAAAGATACATGCGGTGACAGACCCCGTGCAAAAAGAAGCCCTGTTGTCAGAAATGGCGTCGAGGATCGTGCCCTTCTACCTGATCATGAGCGCTGCCCTGGTAGTCTTGTCCATCGGCATTCGTTGGGCCCACCTGCCCGAGATCACTTCGGCTGAGGAAGAAAACCTGTCCGATGATGCCCAACCGGCAGCCGGACCTCTGACCACGCCGAAGCACACCAGTGTGCTGCAGTACCCCCATTTGCTGCTGGGTGTCTTGTGTATATTCCTCTATGTGGGTGTGGAAGTGCTGGCCGGCGATGGGATAGGCGTATACGGGAAATATATCGGTATCACTCTGGACAAGACTCGTTTTTTTACTACTTATGCCATGGTGCCCCTGCTGACGGGGTATATAATCGGTATCATCACCATACCCAAATACCTTTCTCAATCAACCGCCTTGAAAATATGCGCCTTGACGGGGATTGCCTTTAGCGTGGTGATTTATTTTGCCACTGGCTACACTGCCATCATCTTCATTGCCCTGCTGGGCCTGGCCAATTCCCTGATGTGGCCTGCTATCTGGCCCCTGGCTCTGGAAGGGTTGGGCAAGTTTACAAAGATCGGATCGGCCCTCCTTGTGATGGGGATTGCCGGAGGGGCGATCATACCTCAGCTCTACC
>PMUF01000176.1 GCA_003167015.1 Chitinophagaceae bacterium
ACGCTGGTGATCCAGTCGGGGACCGTCAATCTCGGCGCCGCCACTCTCTACAGTACGGGTGTGATCTTGGGAGAGAGCGGGGCCACGCTGATCGTCAACGGGCTGACTGGCCAGTATGGGGTCGCTTCGGCGAAGACGAATCTGCTGATTTGTACGGGCGGGTTCGTCCAGGTGACCGGAACTTTCCAGCAATATGGGATGAATGTGGTGCTGAATGACTATGCCGTGTTGTTGGTGACTGGCTCCTGGAATGCCTATGCTTCGACTCCTTTCTATGTGAACATCGGCGCAGGCGCCCTGGTAGAAGACTGCGGCGCCCTGACACTGGATGTAGACAATTTCTTCACGGAGACCAGCAGCAGTACTTCCTATGTATTCATCCGGGGATCGATCACGCAGGGGGTAACGCCGGGCTGGCTCTCTTCTTCGGAGGGCAGTTCGATGATCGATCTGACGGTGCAGGGCAGTGTCAGCGGCTTGTCTTATAATGTTGCCAGGAGTTGTGTCAACAGTTGTGCTTCGACCAGCCTTCTTCCGCCCGGCACGACTACCACCAGCACCTGCGGCTCTACCAGCGACAGCTATATACTGATCACCTTACCACTGTATATCATCGACTTTTCCGAACAGCCGTCGGGCGGATCTCTCGACTTTTCAGCGGACATCAATACGGCGTTGCCTGCTGACCAGGTGTGGCTGCAATCGTCATCTTTGAACGATGGACACAGCTTTACCACGCTGCCTTTTGAAGCGGTTGAGGCTACCGGGACAGGTGGCGCCGCACATTATTCATTCACGGTACCGATGCCATCTTCCCCCACCTATTACCGGCTGATGGCTACCAGCGGTTCCCTCACCGTCTATTCTTCCATCCTGGCGCCGGCCTTTGCTGTGGGCCCCGGCGTCGTCGCCCGGGTCTATCCTGATCCGGCGACTAACGTCATTTATCTGCAACAGCCCGGTGCGGCAGGCTATACGCAGGCGACGGTGGTGAATACGGCAGGTCAGCTGATGCAGGTCAGCCCTCTGCCGGCAGTGGGTGGGACTGTCCGGCTGGATCTGCCGGCGCGTTTAGCGGCGGGCATTTACTTTGTACGTTTTACCGGAAGCGGGCTGGCACCTTTGACTGTGCCGGTTCTGAAGACGCAGTAGGCGGGAGAGTGATGCAGACCCAGGGGGGGCTGGTCCCTTTGCGGACGATCCTGTTCCAAAAGGAGCGGGGGTCATACAGGTAACGATGCGGAAAGCCCTGAAGGACAGGCCTGTACAGGCAGGAGTCGATCAGGTGAAGTTCGCCCGTGGCCCGCAGGTGGGGCAGAACGTCCGTGATGATCAATGGCAGGAAGGGGAATTGATGAACTGATCCTGCTATGACGATAATATCGAAGGAGAGGTCCTGGAGAACATCTGAATAAAAATCTCCATATATAAATTTAAGGTTGGATTGGTGACGAAAAACCCTGGCTGCCTGCCTGAGCTCGTTGAGGTTGGGATCGAGGCCGACGACGCGGCTGCCGGGGACAGCCGACAATTGATGGGATAACCAGCCATTGCCGCAGCCGATCTCCAGGATATGGGCTGCCTTTTTATTTTTGGCCAGGTAGCGGATGAGGCGATTGCAGGAGGTGATGCGGCCGGCCCATTCGCGATAGCGGGGATGGGTCTTGCTCAGCCTGGGCAGCATCGCTACTTCTCTGTCTGTGTAAAGGTTATGATTGTCAGGATGTTTATCCCGGGCGTCCGGCCTGGAGAGGCCCGGAACATAGATGTTGCTGGGTTGATAGGTATCTGGTACGTTCACTTTAAAAGCAGTTATTCCCCTATACGCTAAAATGAAAAAGAAGGATGCCGCCGGGCGAAAAGAAGGGTTATTTTTGTAGCATGTACCGTATTTTTCCTTTACTGATGACCGTGCTGATCGCCGGTCCTGTCCGTGCACAAAAAGCAGACAAGCTGCAGCCCAAACCGGCGCTTTTACGCCTGATCGATGGCAATTTGCGGCAGGCTGTGAACCAGTATAAGATCCTGATGGGGCACCTGCCTCCTGACAGGATGCCCAGGAGCTATACCGCCTACGCAGGCAAACTGGAGACCAGCGATGCGGGCTGGTGGACCAGTGGATTTTATGCCGGCACCCTTTTTTATCTCTACAGCTTCTCGCATGACACCGCGCTGCTGGGGGAGGCAGAGCGGCGATTGACGCTGCTGAATAAGGAACAATATAATAAAGGCACCCACGACCTCGGGTTCATGATGTATTGCTCTTACGGCACTGCGTTGCGCTTGATACGGGAGGGGGTGCTGCGGGAGCCTGCCGCGCCTTATGACAGCGTGCTGCTGAACAGCGCGAGGTCTTTGTCCACCCGGTTCAATCCCACCGTGGGTTGTATCCGCAGCTGGGACAGCAAGCCCTGGCGGTATCCCGTGATCATCGACAATATGATGAATCTCGAGCTGTTGTTGTGGGCTACACATGAAAGCGGCGATTCTTCTTTTGCCCGGATAGCCATAACGCATGCCAATACCACCCTGCGCAATCATTTCCGGCCGGATTACAGCAGCTATCATGTGGTGGATTATGATTCCGCCAGCGGTGCGGTGCTCGCAAAAAAGACGGCGCAGGGTTATGCTGATTCTTCCGCATGGGCCCGTGGGCAGTCATGGGGCCTGTATGGTTATACCGTGATGTACCGGTACACGCATGACCCCCGGTACCTGGAGCAGGCACAACATATTGCTGCCTTTATCCTTGGCAACCCCAATCTGCCGGCAGACAAGGTACCGTACTGGGATTATAATGCGCCCGGCGGCAACCGCGTGCTAAGAGATGCTTCCGCGGCGGCGATTATGGCTTCGGCGCTGATCGAGCTAAGCAGATATGTGGGTCATGACCAGGCCCGGAAATACCTGGACGTTGCGGAGCAGATCATCGTGTCGTTATCATCTGCCAACTATCATGCAGTGGTCGGGTCGAACGGCGGCTTCCTGCTGATGCATAGCGTCGGTAATTTGCCCGGGCGTACGGAGATCGATGTGCCGCTGACTTATGCGGATTATTATTTTGTGGAGGCGATGTTGCGGTATAAGGAGATAGGGCATGCGGAGGAGTAGCAGCGCTATTTAGGTAAGGCCAGCAGGATCCTCTTCACCATTCCATCCATAGCACTGTTCTCGATCCAGCGGACGACGGCCACCAGGTGGTGTTCGGGGTCCACATAGATGAAATTGGTGCCATTGCCGATGTGGACGAAGGCGGAGGCCGGCGCGCTGGGCAACAGTTTGCGATCCGTGTTGAGGAACCAGTTCATATAGCCGTATGTCGGTTCGGCGGTAGTGGGTGTCAGTGCCTGCCGCACCCATGTCTCGGAGATCAGCTGCCGTCCGTTCCAGCTGCCGCGATGCAAGGTCAGTAACCCGAAGCGGCCCATATCGTAGGCATTGATGAACATGCCGCCTCCCCAATGGCCGCCGCCGCTGACGGACTGTATGGGTTGTCCGTCCAGTACTATCCAGGAATTGCGATAGCCATACCAGCGCCAGGTATTGGAGGCGCCGATGGGGTCCATGATATAGGTCTTCAGCACTTGCGGGAGGGGTTGACGCCAGACACTGGTAGCGGCCAATGCCAGTGCATTTACACGAACATCATTGTATTTCCAGACAGAGCCTGGTGCATTTCGCTTGCGGGTGAGCCATTCTTCCGGTTTACCTGACGGCCGGTCGGCCCAATCGGGTTTACCCCAGAGGGTTCCTTCCCAGTCGCTGGTCTGGCGCAGCATGACATCCCAGGTGAGGAGCTGGTCGTGCGGAGTGGCAAAGGGATACAGCAGCTGAGGCTTGCCGATGTCTTCGGGTGACCGAGCTGGTGTGGCCGGGTCGTAGACCTCTATTGGCGGAACATAAGGGGCCACCGTATCCATGACACTATGGATCAGTCCCTGGTCGACGGCGAGGCCGACGACGGTGGACAGAAAGCTTTTCGTGACGCTATGGGTCATGTCAACCCGGGAGGGTTCGCCCCATTCGGCGACGATATATCCTTTGTAGATGATGATACCGGTAGGTTCGCCGCGTTCCTTGAATGGGCCTATGCCTGCGTCGAAGGGTTCGCGGCCAAAGCTTTCCGCCTGGGCGAGTTCCTGGTCGCGCGGCGCCTTCGCCTCCATCTCCCTGCCATAGCGGACGACCTCTTCCAGGGCTTCGGAATCCAATCCCATAGCGGCCGGCGTGCGGTGGTCCCACTGACCGCGCGGAGGGAAATAATCCGTGGCGGCGGGCGAGGGGGATTTGGGTTTGGGGGATTGGGCCGTGGCGGGCGGTGCGGTAACAGCGAGGAAGCCCAGCAGGAGGAAAGAGAAGAGAAGGGAAATTTTCATTGGCTCAAATTACAAAGGAATTCAGAAGAAACCTTTGTGAGATGCGCTGCTATTTTCCGTAGTGCGAAACCGTGATTTACTCCTTGTTCAACTTCCTTGCCAGCGCGGTGAGATCCAATTGTTTATCGTAGGTCTTCATCGAAGCCGCCAGCCGCAGCAGGATTTCCCTTGCCTTATCGAAGTCCTGAGCCTTGAACACGGGGGCATTGAGGTCCATGACCTGGTCGAAAAAAAGCGTGGATACATAGAGCTGCCGGTTCACCAGCTGATTATTTTTGGGCATATCGTAATACCATACGAGGAAAAGCCTTCCCCGCAGCGTCACCCATTCTGTCTGTAAATGACTGTAATCTTCCCGCAATTTTTTCTTGTAATATTCCAGTTCATAGTTCATGTATTTGCCCAATATTTCCTTCTCGCGGTCAGTGGTTACTGCGTTGACATTGATCGACTGGTCTACAGGAACCAAGGTAGACTGGACAATCTGGTGATCGATGTTAATGAAGCCCGGCACATCGGAAGGCTTTGCCTGGCGGCCCGCCACTTCCAGGGTAAAGGAGTGGTCTTTTTCCGCATAGGCGATGAGGGACCTTTTTTTGCCTGTCAGGAGGCTGGCGTGTACGTCCTCAGCGGGCTGATCTTTCTGACCGAAGGCGGAGATACCCGATGACAGGATAACGAGCGTATAAATGAGTTTCATGACAGTTTGTTTGATCAGGGGTATAGTTACCCCATAAACGAAAAGAAATGGGAAATCGTATTTACGTAGTTTTAGCAAATCCTTTTGCGCCATAAGGAAAAGTTTCAATAGTTTTACTCCCTTCAAAAGATTCAATTACTATTAATAAGAAAATGAAGCAAGCCCTTCTGCTGGTAGTGATCGTCCTGGCGACGGTTGCGCCTGCCTTCTCACAACACAAGAGGCACCCTGATTCGTCCGCTACAGATACTTCCAGGCTTAAGGCTTCGACCCTTCCGGCTTTTCCCATGCCACACCAGGGACCCAAGCCGTATAAGGAAGTGATCACCGACAAGGCCGTCTCCCATCAGGGGCTTTTCACCGTCCATAAGGTCGATGACAAGTGGTATTTCGAGATACCCGACTCCATGCTGCTGCGAGAATTTATGGCCATTACCCGGTTCGGCAAGACGGGCGGCGGGGGTATTTATGGCGGGGAACTGGCGAATCAGCAGACCCTGGAATGGGAAAAGGGCCCTTCGAATACTTTATTTCTTCGGGTAGTCACGCTGGTTAATATGGCCGATTCCACCAACAAGATCTATACGGCCGTGCGGAATTCGAATGTCGATCCTATTGCAGCGGCCTTTGACATCAAGGCATATGGTAAGGACTCCGCCAGCGTAGTGATCGACGTTACGGATTATTTCCGGGGAGACAACCAGATCGTCAGCATTCCTCCGGGCGCGAAGAGCAGGATGAAGATCGGCGGACTGGCTATGGACAGATCGTATATCGAGCAGATCAATACTTTTCCCATCAATACGGAGGTGCGCAGTGTGAAGACCTTTTCTTCCGGCGGAGGGATGCCTTCTCTTTTCTCGTTCGGGCCTCCTTCCACCGCAGATGCGGCCGGAGCGGTTACATTGGAGTTGAATACGTCTTTTCTCCTGCTGCCGGCCGTCCCCATGTCCAAAAGGCTGGCCGATCAGCGTGTCGGATATTTCGCCGATGATTATACGATATACAGCGATGATCAGCAGAAGATCGACAACCAGGAATTCATAGTACGGTGGCGGCTGGAACCGCGGCCCGAGGACAGGGAAAAGTGGGAGCATGGCGGACTGGTCGAGCCCCTTAAGCCCATCATATATTATATCGATCCGGCTACGCCCAAAAAATGGGTGCCCTACCTGATGCTGGGTATCGACGACTGGCAGCAGGCTTTTGAAAAGGCCGGATTCAAGCATGCTATCGAAGCGCGGGAATGGCCGGTGGGCGACAGCACTATGAGTCTTGAAGATGCCCGTTACTCCGTGCTGCGGTATTTTGCTTCGGACGTAGAGAATGCCTATGGTCCGAATGTCCATGACCCCCGCAGCGGCGAGATCATCGAAAGCCATATCGGCTGGTACCACAATATCATGGAGATCCTGCACGACTGGTATATGATACAGACGGCGGCTGTGGATCCGCGGGCCCGAAAGATGCACATCGATGACAGCCTGATGGGCAGCCTCATCCGGTTTGTCTCTTCGCATGAAGTGGGCCATACGCTGGGGCTGCGGCACAATATGGGCAGCAGCAGCACGGTGCCGGTGGAAAAGCTCCGCGACAGGGCCTGGCTGGACGTTCACGGGCATACGCCTTCCATCATGGACTATGCAAGGTTCAACTACGTTGCGCAACCGGAAGACAGTATCCCTGAAAAAGATCTTTTTCCCCGTATCGGCGAGTACGATCGTTGGGCCATCCAATGGGGCTATTCCTATTCCGGCGCCAAAGATCCCAAGGAAGACGCGAAGATTGTCAACCGCTGGATCATCGATAGCCTTCAGGCGAATCCCCGGCTGTGGTTCGGTGGCGAGGGGTTCAACCAGGACCCCCGGGCCCAGACGGAAGACCTGGGTGACAACAGTATGAAGGCCAGTGCATATGGCATCAGGAACCTGCAAAGGATCCTGCCCAGACTGCCGGAATGGACGCGTGAAGAGGATGACAAATATGACAATTTGGAAGAGATATACAAACAGCTGATAGGGCAGTTTGGCCGATATATGGGGCACGTGCTGAAAAATGTGGGTGGCGTCTACGAGACTTTCAAAAGCGTCGAACAAAACGGTGATGTATATGCGCCAACACCGAAAGCAACGCAGCGGGAAGCTGTCGCATTTCTGAATGCGCAGTTATTCGACACACCACGTTGGTTGTTGGACGAATCCATCCTCAATAAGATCAGCAATCCTTCAGGTGGCGATCCGGTGGGCAGCATCCAGACGGGGGTGCTGAGCAGCCTCCTGTCCGCTTCGCGGATGAACAGCCTGCTGCAATCGGCCAGTCGTTACGGTGAGAGCAAGGTATATTCAGTAGAAGATCTGTTGAATGATACCCATAAAGGGATATGG
>PMUF01000194.1 GCA_003167015.1 Chitinophagaceae bacterium
GGCATTTCTTCGACGCTATGAAGAAGATCCCGCCGGGTATTTGCACCTGCCGGAGGATGAAGGGGATTGGCGGGACCGGTTTAGTTATGATTTGGGGTATGGGTTGATCGATTCATGCTATTTGGTGGATATACAGGGGTTGCTGAGCAGCGGCCGGCGGCGGATGGTGGCGCGGGGGGTGTTGAGGGCGGAGCGGTTCGATCTTCAGGAATTGACGGTTGAGCCGATGCGGGTGCGGTATAGGGATGTGGAGGCGAGGTGGGTGATCTTTTGTGATGGGATCGAAAGTTCGCAAAATGCGTACTTTTCACGGTTGCCGTTTGCACCGAACAAGGGGGAGGCGCTGGTGGTGGAGATACCGGGGTTGGCGTTGCCGGAGGCGGTGGTATTTAAAAAAGGGATGAGCCTGGTGCCATGGAAGGAGGGGTTGTTCTGGGTAGGGTCGTCCTATGAGTGGTCGTTTGCGGATGCGGGGCCGACGGCGGCGTTCCGGGAGAGAACGGAGGCAGTGCTGAGGGAATGGTTGCGGGCATCTTTCCGGGTAGTGGAGCATATTGCTGCGGTTCGGCCTGCGACGTTGGAGCGGCGGCCGTTTGTCGGGTTTCATCCACTGTATCCGGCGGTGGGGATCCTGAATGGGATGGGGACAAAAGGGTGTTCGCTGGCGCCATATTTTGCGCGGCAGCTGGTGCAGCTGATGGTTTCCGGGGTGGCTATTCAGGCCGATGCGGATATACTGCGGTTTAGGAAAGTTCTCGGGAGAGGATAAAAATGTTGGGTTATTTTTATCCCTCAAAAACTGAGATATATGCAAACACCGATTATACGCGATAAGATTTACGATATCAGGGGACAGAAAGTGATGCTGGATTTTGACCTGGCGGCGCTTTATGGGGTGGAGACGAAGGTTTTCAACCAGGCGGTCAAAAGGAATATCAATCGATTTCCGGTAGACTTCATGTTTCAGCTGACAGCGGAAGAATGGAACTCATCACAAATTGTGATGAGTTTGGATGCCGATGCAGAAATTATTGATAATCAATCACCTGAGAGGTGGTCACAAATTGTGACCACATCGGAACGGGAAAAGGCGACTACTGAAAGCATTGACAATCAACCATCTGATAGGCGGTCACAAAATGTGACCGCCTCGGTCAAGTTCAGGGGTAAGGGAGTTTTACCCTATGCTTTTACGGAGCATGGCGTGTCGATGCTGGCGAGCGTGCTGCGCAGCGAGAAGGCGGTGCAGATGAGCATTGCGGTTGTGCGGGCTTTTATTGCATTGAAGCAGTATGTCGTCCGGCAGGATGGGATTTCACAGCAGTTGCAGGATATCCGGGACCGGCTGGGCGAGCATGACGTGCAGCTCAACAGCATTTATGAGGCTATCGAGAATTTATTGGATGAAAAGGTCGGCCAGAGGAATTGGGAGGATAGGGAGCGGATAGGGTTTAAAGCCAAGTAAAGAGGCAGCCACGGGTGCCGGGTGTGGCGCCCCGCGGGCGGTCAGGAATTCCGCGAGTCGGCGGCTCTTTTGGAGGCGGGCTGAGGCCGGCGGATGATAGTTGTGCTGCCGCTGATAAAGCTCAGGGGGTCCTGGTTGAGAACGCAGGCCATGGCCTCATACAGTTCGGGCAGCTCGTGGCGGAATTGAACCGGGCTCTCGAAGAATATTTCTACTGCCACCGCCCAAAACTCGTGATAATTGGTAGCGGCATAATCACCCAGAAGGTTTTTAGCACCGCCTTGCTGCATGGAGGTGAAGATAGGGCGGGCCACCTTGGAGAAATTAGGGAATTCCTTCTTGAAATGTTTGTCTTCTTCGGTCTGGGTAATGAAGTTGACGTAGGCCAGCGCATGGGCCATTTCGTGAAGCCCCACATTGCAATTGGGCGTCTGGTTGGAGATGCCTTTCATGAAGTTATCCCAGGAAAGATAGATACCTGTCTGATCCACATGGCCCATAAAGGGACGGGAATAGAACCCATAGTGATAGTCATCTCTCAGGATGAAGATATCATCGAAATAATTGAGCTTGAATTTTTCCAGGCCGAAGGTCAGCTGTACGGCGACCGCGCTAACGAGAATAGGCATTTCAGCCGATTGCTCGACCTCGATATACCGAAAGGTCTTTGAGTGTTGAAAAAGATACGTGCGGAAGAGGAATTTTCGCTGCTCATCCAATCCCAGCCTGTTATAATAGGTCAGGTGGCGCGAGACGACTGAATGGTAAAAAGTTTCCCTGACAATAAAACGCTTGAATTGATGCCTGTTGTAGAGGCGTTGAGCAAGCAGCGTTACTGGTCGGTTTAGAAGAAGCACCCCCAATACCAATGAGATAATGACTACGATTTCCATAGAGTTCATTTTTCTGTGAATTAAGAATCGATTGCTACAATCGGGTCTTACATTGGTCTTGGATACGGAACTATGGCTTTCTGAGTTAGAGTAAAAACCTAGTGGCGGGTTTAATCAAGAGGAATGAATCGTACGGATGTGGAGGACAAATTAAAAAGAAATTCTGAAAAGTAAAAGCGTTGGGAAAATGTTTTCTTGAACTTTTACAAGTTATTGATAGTCAATAGGTGTGAGTAGCTTCTCCGGTGTTAGCGGATCCTGGTTGAGCAAGGTACACAGGGAACCATACAATTCGGGGATCTGGGATTTGAAGGCGGCGGACCTTTCGAAAAAGGTTTCTATACAAACGGCCCAGAACTCCTGGTAGCTGGAGGCGGCATAAGCGTTGAGGAGGTTGGTCTCACCGGCCTGCATGCGCTGGAATACCGGTCGGGCCACTTCGGAAAAAGAGGCAAAAGACTGATGGAAAGTATTGTCCTGGCCTTCATGGACGGTAAAGTTAACGTAGGTAAGCGCGTGGGCCATTTCGTGGAGGCCGACATTCTGACCATCGGAATAATCGGTGAATTCGCGGACAAAATGGGTCCAGGAAAGGTAAATGCCGTCGGCGCTGACGTGCCCTTCGAAGGGCTGGTTATAGAGTCCGTAGCGATATTTGTCCTTTATAATATATATAGTCTTGAAATAGTCCAACTGAAAATGGTCCAAACCGAAGGTCAGCTGTACAGCCGCAGCGCTGACGAGCAGCGGCATAGCCTCTTCCCGCCGGATATCGATATATTCAAAATTTTTACCTTCTATGAAAAGGAGTACCCGGCGAAGGAAGCGGTTGCGGCCTTCAGGGGTCAGGCTTCTGTAGTAAGGATTGTTGCGGGATAGCAGGCTGTCGAAATCCTTGTGCCGGGCATCGATCAATTTGTCGACGAGGAGGCTGTTGTAACGCCGTCTTAGACGCACGACCGCCCAGGCGATCAGCAAGCCCGCAGCGATAAGGCCAAGCATGTGAAAGGCATCGTTGAACATCCTAATTGAAAATACAGGTTTTTCATGCATTCTGCAACCATCTTTGACGGCTTCTTGCTTTTGAATTACCTTTGGCCCCTCATAAAAAAAACCAGTAAGGCATGTATCGGACTCATACCTGCGGAGAATTAAGAATGGAACAGACCGGCCTGTCGGTGACGTTGGCCGGTTGGGTACAGACAGTGCGGAAATTCGGCAGTATCACTTTTATCGACCTGCGTGACCGCTATGGCATCACACAGTTGCTGTTCGGGGAAGAGCTGAACAAGGAGTTGGTGGAGAACCCACCGGGAAGGGAATTCGTGTTGCAGGTGAAGGGTGTTGTGGCGGAAAGGGCGAGCAAGAACCCGCAGCTGGCGACGGGGGATATTGAAATTAAAGTGACTCATTATACTATCCTGAACAAATCCGTCACACCCCCCTTTACGATCCAGGATGATACGGACGGCGGAGACGATCTGCGGATGAAATACCGGTACCTGGATTTGCGCCGCCCTGCTATCAGGAGGAACATGGAATTGCGGTATGCGGTCAACCGGGCGGCCCGGGATTACCTGCATCAGCATCAGTTCATGGATATAGAGACTCCCTTCCTGATCAAGTCTACGCCTGAAGGGGCGCGGGATTTCGTGGTGCCGTCGCGGATGAATCCCGGACAGTTCTATGCGTTGCCGCAATCGCCGCAGACCTTCAAGCAACTACTGATGGTCAGCGGTTATGACCGTTATTACCAGATCGTTAAATGTTTCCGCGACGAGGACCTGCGTGCGGACAGGCAGCCTGAATTCACCCAGATCGACTGCGAGATGAGCTTTGTAGAGCAGGAAGATATCCTGAATATGTTCGAGGGTATGGTCAAGTATGTTTTCAAGACAGTCAAGAATATCGATTATACAGAGAAGGTAGCGCGGATGACGTGGGAGCAGGCGATGTGGGAGTATGGGAATGACAAGCCGGATATCCGGTTCGGGATG
>PMUF01000228.1 GCA_003167015.1 Chitinophagaceae bacterium
TTTCTGACAGGCGTCGATATAGGCCTTGACAGGGTCGTCGTATTGAAAGAAGAATCCATGATTGACTGAATAGATCTTCCCGTTCTCCGGGCATTTGATATCCGGATGACTCAGCGTGAATTCACCGATGGACGGGTCCAGCGTAAAACCGTTGACACCTCTGCGGGTCGCATACACCATCATGGTAGACGAACCATAGATGATATAACCTGCAGCTACCTGCTGGTTACCTGGCTGCAGAAAGTCGGCCTTGGTGCAGGGCTTGCCGCGCTCGCTGATACGCCGGTAGACCCCGAAGATCGTTCCGATGGAGACATTCACATCGATATTGCCGCTGCCGTCCAGTGGATCGAAAAGACAAACATACTTGGAGTTATTGCTGATATCATCATTGAAGACGACGAAATCATCCAGCTCTTCACTGCCGATGCCGGCACAGCTGATGCCATGACGCAACACCCCCATCAGCTGGTTGTTGGAGAATACATCCAGCTTCTTGACATCTTCTCCCTGTACATTGACGGAACCGGCATCGCCCAGTATATCGACCAGGCCGGCCTTGTTGACTTCTACATTGATCCGCTTGGCGGCGAGGCCGATGTCCCGCAAAAGATTACTGAGCTCGCCCGTGGCGTTGGGAAAGCTGCGGAGCTGTTGAAGAGTGAATTCGTCGAGAGTGAGTACTTTTCTGTTGACGTTCATACGGCTCGTGTTTATCCGCAAAAGTAAGGGGGGCAATCGATATTTAGCGTGTTTTTTGCCATCATCTTATATATTTGCGGAATGAAGATTTTCAAATTCGGTGGCGCGAGCACGGCCAGCGTACAGCGTATCCAGCAGCTACCCGCCATCCTCCGTTCCTACCGGGATGAGCAGCTGCTCGTAGTGGTCTCGGCCATGGGAAAAACGACCAATGCCCTCGAAAAAGTGGCCACCGCTTTTTACGACGGCGCCCGCGAAGAAGCGCTGCAATTGTTCCGGCAGATCAAGGACCATCATCTGACGACCGCCAAATACCTGCTGGTACAGAATTATCTCGCGGCGGAAGCCCATCTCCGGGATTTCTTTACAGAAGTCGAATGGCTGCTGCATGACAAACCGGTGCGGGAGTATGACTATTACTACGACCAGATCGTATGTATCGGCGAACTGCTGTCTACCTCTATTGTCAGCGCCTACCTGGCGGAATCAGGTATCGGTAACCAATGGATCGACGTCCGGGATATTTTCCGTACCGATGGGAATTTCCGGGACGCAGCCATCGACTGGGCCTGGTCGGAACGCCAGGTCCGTGACAACGTAAGGCCCTTATTCAATCAGGAGAATATGGTGGTGACGCAAGGCTTTATCGGCGCGACATCGGATAATGAGAGCACCACCCTGGGCCGGGAAGGCAGCGATTACACGGCGGCGATCTTTGCCGCCATGCTGGATGCCGAAAACCTGACGATCTGGAAAGACGTTGAAGGGGTCATGAACGCCGATCCGAAGCAATTCCCCGAGGCTACCATCCTGCACGAATTGAGCTATGACGAGGTCATCGAAATGGCCTACTACGGTGCGCAGGTCATCCATCCCAAGACGATCAAGCCATTACAGAACAAGGGCATCCCGCTATACGTCAAATGTTTCCTCGACCCTGCCCTTCCCGGCACGGTGATCCATAAAAAATCGGTAAAGGGACTTCCCCCCATTATCGTATTGAAACCCGGCCAGGTGCTGATTCATCTGCACTCGAAAGATTTTTCCTTTGTCGGCGAGACAGGCACGGAAAGACTTTACCACCTCTTTAGCGAGATCCGGATCAAACCCAACCTGATGCAGAACGGAGCCGTCAGTTTGCAGATCTGTCTTGATGACCGGCCCGACAAGATCGACCGGCTGGCGCTGGCAGCAGCGGAATTATTCGATGTACAGATAGAAAGGGGGTTGACGCTGCTGACGATCCGGCATTATGACGCGGAGGTATTACAAAGGCTGACGGAAGGGAAACAGGAAGTGTTGCGGCAACAGACGGCGGAGACGGTGCAAATCCTGATGAAATGACAACCAAGGGGCCTTAGTCGGCCCCTACCATAACAGTCTGTTTGAGTCTTATCGCCACATGCGCGCCGGTACGGTTCGCAGGTGACCATTGTGGCATCTCCAGGAAAGCATCTTCGATCTTTTCATTCATCGTATCGTTCCCTCCCCGGATCACCTTCGCATACACGGTTTTACCGGTCGAATCGATGATATATTCCACCATCACGAAGGCCTTCGACTGCCCGTCAAGATCCTTCAGGCTCTCCTTGCTGACCTTATTCAGAAAGTCCTGGAAGGCCGCATTGCCACCGGGATACTCGGGCAGCTTGTCCACCGCTTTGGCCAGATCGTCTTCCGGGATCGGGTTGACCCGCTCAGTCCGCACATGGCCCGGCTTCTTTTTGACCGGCGCCGCTACCGGCTCGAGATTGGGCACTTTCACCAATGCTTCGGCAGGCGCAGCTTCCTCCGTCACATATTCTCCCTTGGCATTGACCATGACGAAAGGCACTTCCCGGTATTTTTCAAAATAATAGAAGGCGGTGCGCATGCTTTTGGCAAAGGGCGCATATTCCGAAAAGGTCTGCAGATATTTGTTGAGATAGTCTACACTGCGGGGATTGTTGAAATTGACCGGGAAGATATGCACCGGGATGAAATCTTCCCCCATATCCTTGGCATGGGCCGCCAGGATATACAATTCTTCGATCTGTCCATCGGTGATCGGAATACAGCCGGTGGTCACGCAGCTGCCGTGGATATAGATATCTCCGCCCGGCTGCAGAGAATCGCTGAGGATACGATCGGACGCATTCGGGTAATTGAGCCCGAGGGACAGATGGTATTCACTCCTGGGATTGAACTCATTGATATAGTAAAAACCTTCCGGCACCTGGTAGTCGCCCGCCATCCGCTTGGGGCCAAGGGTGCCAGCCATAGCACATATTTTGTACGTCTTGAACAGCTTGTACTTCTCTTCCTTTGTATTCTTCACCCAGACTTCCATCTGGCTGTCATACTTGAATGACCGGATATAGACGTAACGGGCCGGCCAGGAGAGCCCCTTCTCCTGGAACTGCTTCATGAGGGTATCCTCCTTGCGGTTCAGCAGGTCCATGACCTTGGGAATGGATCGCTGATAATCGATAAAATGAACGGAAGAACCGGCGTTTTGAGCCGAAAGTGTACCGGCAGACAGAATACCTGCGAAAGTCAAAAACAACAGAGCCGGGAAAACGTTTTTAAAAGACATATTAGGGTAATACGAATAAACAAAAAACCTGCCATATTTAGTATATATGGCAGGCTTTATAACTTATTTTTGGCTTAATCACTACAGGTTTCCCCTTGCAGATTGCTCCAGCTCTATGGCCTCGAACAATGCCTTGAAATTGCCCTTCCCGAAACTCTGCGCGCCCTTGCGCTGGATGATCTCGAAAAAGATGGTCGGTCGGTCCTCGACGGGCTTGGTAAAAATTTGCAACAAATATCCCTCGTCATCGCGGTCGACCAGGATACCCAGCTCTTCGAGCGGAGCGAGATCTTCATCGATATGGCCCACCCGGCTGAGGAGATCCCTGTAATAGGATGAAGGTATGGTAAGGAATTCCACACCCCTGTCCCGCAGTTGGGTAACGGTCCCGACAATATCGGCGGTAGCCATTGCGACATGCTGTACCCCCTCACCCCGATAAAAATCAAGGAATTCCTCCACCTGGGACTTCTTTTTGCCTTCTGCAGGCTCGTTGATCGGGAATTTCACAAAGCCATTGCCATTGCTCATCACCTTGCTCATCAAAGCAGAATATTCGGTAGAAATATCTTTGTCGTCGAAGGACAGAATATTCCGGAACCCCATCACGTCCTGGTAAAAGCCAACCCACGGATTCATCTGGTGCCAGCCCACATTACCCACACAGTGGTCCACATACAGCAGGCCGGTAGAAGGAGGGTTATATGCCGTCTTCCACTCCCGGAAGCCGGGTAAAAACGGCCCCTGGTAGTCTTTTCGTCCGATAAAGAGATGGACGGTCTCCCCATAGGTATGAATGCCGCTGACAGTGACCTCTCCCCATTGGTCGAGCAGCGTCGTCGGCTCCTTGTAACTCCTTCCGCCACGGTCGGTAGTCTCCTTCCAGGCAGAAATGGCGTCATCGACGCGCAGCGCCAGCACCTTTACCCCATCGCCGTGCAGATGGACATGAGCAGCCACAGGGTGATCAGGCCGGAGAGCCGTGGTGAAGACGAAGGTCAGCTTATTCTGGCGAACGACATAGCTGACCGTCTCCCGGTTGCCTGTCTCCGGACCACTGTATGCCAGGGACTGGAATCCAAAAGCTGATTTATAATAATGGGCTGCCTGTTTGGCATTCCCTACATAAAATTCCACATAGTCCGTCCCCTGCAAAGGCAGGAAATCGGTCGTGGCGGCCGATGTCGTACGCTCACGTGTATCGGTAGCAGCTGCAATAGGCATATAATCGTTATTTAGGTTTAAAAAAACAGAATGCTGATCGTGCAGAATAAAATCGGGTCAGAAAGAACGTGAAGGGAAGTCAGGCGAACGCTGCGCCCCTGGCGAGGGCCTCCAGGAAGAAAAAACGATGCAATCGCTTGTCGTCGAAAATTTTATGAGAGTAATCAGGACGCATGCTGCGGCCATAAAGGTAGCCATAATTTTGAAAAAGTCCAATGGAAATTGAGTTTTGTCTATCTTCGGCCAAATAAACCCACATGGTAAAAGCAGGCATTTTAGGCGGCGGACAATTAGGGAGAATGTTATTGCAGGCAGCGGCCAACTATCCTGTCGAAACCTACCTGATGGAAAATGACGAGGACAGCCCTGCCGCTCACCTGTGTCATCATTTTATCAAAGGGGATATCCGGAATTTCGATGACGTCTACCGGTTCGGGAAAGATCTGCAGGCGCTGACCATCGAAATAGAATCCGTCAACGAAGAAGCCCTGGAAAAGCTCGAGGCTGAAGGCGTAAAGATCTATCCGAAGCCTTCTGCCCTCCGCACGATCAAGAACAAGATCCTGCAAAAGCAATTTTATACCCAACATGGTATCCCGACGGCAGAATATTTTGTCACCAACGATCTGGCGGCCGTCCGCAGCCGGGCGGATTTTCTCCCCGCCGTTCATAAGCTGGGCACAGGAGGATACGATGGACGCGGCGTTCAGATCCTGCGAACCGCAGCCGAAATCGAAAAAGGATTCGATGCGCCGGGCGTGTTGGAGAAACTGGTGAATATAGACAAGGAGATCGCGCAGATCATTGCCGTGAACGAACGCGGCGAAACGGCCATTTATCCCCCGGTGGATATGGTGTTCGACTCCCGGCTCAACCTGCTGGATTATCAGATCAGCCCCGCCGACCTTCCGCAGAATACCCTTTGGAAGGTCGAGGCCATTTCGCTGAGGGTCGTTAAAGAGTTGAAGAGCCCCGGCCTCTTTGCCGTAGAGATGTTTGTCACCCGNNTCGCAATTCGATATGCTGTGGCGGGTGATCCTCGGCTATCCCCTGGGCAATACGGAAGTGATCCTGCCCGGAGCGATCGTCAACCTGCTGGGATCGGAAGGATACGAAGGCGAAGCGTATTACGAAGGACTCGACGAAGTCCTGCAGATGGATAATGTCTTTGTACATATCTACGGCAAAAAAGAGACGAAGGCGGGCCGCAAGATGGGCCACGTGACGATCATCAGCCGGGAAAAACAGGACCTGGTATACAAGGCGCATAAGATCAGGAACACCCTGAAAGTAGTGACTAAATAACCCGTTATGAGCACAGCTTTGGTAGGTATAATCATGGGCAGCGACAGCGACCTCACCATCATGAAGGCCGCCGCAGAAATGCTGGAAGAACTGGAAGTCCCTTTCGAGCTGACCGTCGTGTCCGCCCACCGGACCCCGCTTAGAATGGTTGACTACGCCACCCGCGCGGCCGGGCGGGGACTGAAGGTCATCATAGCCGGCGCCGGCGGGGCCGCCCACTTACCCGGGATGGTCGCTTCGATCACCACCCTGCCGGTGATCGG
>PMUF01000174.1 GCA_003167015.1 Chitinophagaceae bacterium
CTGGACGAGTACCGGGCTGCCGCCGAAGGTCTGCAGAAGAATAAGGAAGGTAAGTTGGTCATCCTCTATACCAGCAATCCTGTGCAGCAGGACAGCTACATACGGCAGGCGCAGGCAAAGGGATTTACCGTAGTCAAGCTCGAGACGATCGTGGATGCAGCGTTCATCAACCAGATGGAATCTAAGTGGCCCGACGTCCATTTTACGCGTGTAGATGCGGATATCGCCGATAACCTTATCGACAAGGCCGATGCGACCGGCAGTGTATTGAGTGCAGAAGAAGAGTCGACTCTTAAGGAAATATTCGGCCGTCAGGTGCCTGACCTGCACCTGACCGTGGAGGTAAAAGGGTTGAGTCCGGAAGCGCCGCCGGTGATTGCTACCAGGCCCGAATTCATGCGCCGGATGAAAGATATGGCAAGTGTGAGCGGGGCCATGGGTGGTTTTTATGCTAATATGCCGGACGAAGTCAATCTTACCGTCAACGGTAACCATCCGATATATCAGACGATCCTGAAAGATGGGGACAGGCCCCGGCAGGAGAAACTGGTGCACAATTTGTCCGACCTGGCATTGCTGTCGCAGGGCTTGCTGAAAGGCAACAACCTCACCGAATTTATCCAGCGCAGCGTTGAATTGATGAGTGGAGAAACGAAGGGAAAGATCATATTGGAGGCGTGAGGGTGCGGATCGAAGTGAGGGGCATGGGGGCTAGTGGGCGGCTCAGCAGCTCAGTGCAAAATCAATGACTTTTAGCTGCAAAGTCTTGCGGTTATTCCATTCGTTTTCTTCCAGCGTGAATACCAGGTCGATGGGGGCGCCGGTTTGCAGCAGGTGAAATTTTGGAGCGAGGTTGAAGCCGATCCCATCCATCAATACCGGCCCTTGCTGAAGGGAGAAACGGATGTGCTGTTCCTTAACGATGCGGGATCCCCTGTCTGTGACTTTCCGGCTGATAAAGACGGGCTGTGCATTGGCCGGCCCGAAGGGCTGCATCTGTTCAATTATACTATGAAATGAAGGTCTTATCGCCTCAAAACGGAGCTCTGCGTCGATCAGCAGTTCGGGTACCAGGGAATCGGGCCGGATGGTAGCGGCGACGGTCTCTTCGAATTTCGAGGTGAAAGCGGTTACCTGATCGGGTTGCAAGGTGATGCCGGCTGCCGCAAAATGGCCGCCATATCCCAGCAAGTGTTCGCGGCAGGCATGGATGGCCTCATACACGTTGAAGCCGCTAACGCTCCTGGCGCTGCCGGCGATGACTTCCCCGCTTCGCGTTAACACTATCGTTGGGCGATAATACTTTTCGATAAGCCGGGAGGCTACGATGCCCACCACTCCTTTGTGCCAGTGCGGCTGATAGATGACTGTGGATCTTCGCTCCGAATGCTCATTATCTTTTTCCAGGATAGCCAGTGCCTCTTCGGTCATGCTACTGTCCGTCTCCTTGCGGTCTGTGTTGTCGGCATGCAGTTGGCCTGCAAAGGATAGGGCAACCTGTAAATCGGTCGCAGTAAACAGGTGTACGACTTTTGCCGCATCGTCCATTCGGCCGGCGGCATTCACACGGGGCGCGATCGTAAACACCAGGTTGACCATCTTCAACGCTTTTTCTATCCCGCTGAGTTGTATCAGCGCCCGGATGCCGTTGTTTGGGGCCTCATGGACCTTCTTTAACCCATAATAAGCCAATATCCTGTTCTCTCCATCCAGGGGCACGATGTCGGCAGCAATAGCGGTAGCCACCAGATCCAGGTATTGAAAGGCTTCTTCCCGACCAAAGCCCATCCGTTCGCACAAGGCGGTAATCAGTTTGAAACCGACACCACAACCACACAACTCCTTATACGGATAGGGACAATCCGACTGTTTGGGATTGAGGATGGCAACTGCTGGCGGTAACTGATCATCCGGCAAGTGGTGATCGCATACGATGAAGTCGATGCCCAGCGTGGCTGCGTAGGCGATCAGGTCCGCCGATTTGATGCCACAGTCAAGGGAAATGATCAGGGAATAGCCATTGTCCTGTGCATAGCCGATTCCCTGTTGAGAAACGCCATAGCCTTCGCGGTATCGGTGGGGGATATAAAAGTCGACCTGACCGGTCGGACATAATTTCCGAAGAAAGTCATAGAGACATGCCACGGCTGTTGTTCCATCTACGTCATAATCCCCGTAAACAAGAATTTTCTCGCCATGCCGGAATGCCGACTGGATCCGCCCTACAGCCTTGTCCATGTCTTTCATGAGCCAGGGGTCATGGAGATCGGCCAATTGCGGGCGAAAGAAGTGATGGGCCTGGTCGAACGTGATGATATTCCGCTGTACCAATATCCGGCAAATGACTTCGCTGATCCCGAGGGATGACTGCAAAGCCTGGACCGTGGACGGGTCTGCCTGTTGTATTTTCCAGCGTTTTTCCATGATTGTCTGTTTTTGCGGTCGTGGGCGACACAGGTGCAGACGCGGGGATGGCAGGATGCCCATCAGTATTTCCTGTCAGTCGTATACCGTACCAGTTCCTCCAACCCCTTACGCGCATCACTATCCTCGAATTCGTAAAGAATCGCCAATGCCTCGTCCCGGTAGGCATTCATCTGCTGAATGGCGTATTCGATCCCACCTGCCGCAACTACTTTTTTGATCACCTGTTGGACCTTTTCAGGCTCCTTGTTATGATTTTTGATGATAAAGATCAACTCCCGGCGTGTGGCCCGGTCGAGGTTGTTGAGGGTATAGATGAGCGGAAGTGTTAATTTCTTTTCCTTGATATCGTTACCTGTCGGCTTGCCGACTGCATCGCTGCCGTAGTCGAACAAGTCATCCTTGATCTGGAAAGCGATGCCGACCTTTTCCCCGAAACGCCTCATTTTTTCAGCGAGTACCTCATCATTACAGGCCGCAAAAGCGCCGGCAGCGCAGGAAGAAGCCAGAAGGGAAGCCGTTTTGTTGCGGATAATCTCGAAATAGACGGCCTCGCTGAGGTTTAATGACCTGGATTTTTCGATTTGGAGCAATTCCCCTTCGCTCATTTTCTGTATGGCGGCATTCAGGATCTGCAGGACTCTGAAATCGCCATGATCCAGCGATAAGGACAGCCCTTTGGACAAAAGATAGTCTCCTACAAGAACAGAGATCTTGGTTTTCCACAGGGCGTAGGTAGAAAAAAAGCCTCTTCTTTCCAGTGACTCATCCACCACGTCGTCATGCACAAGGGTAGCGGTATGCAGCAATTCAACGAGGGATGCTGCCCGGTAGGCGGATTCATTGACAGGCCCGCACAGCTTCGCTGACAGCAGGACGAACATCGGGCGCATTTGCTTGCCCTTCCTGTTGACGATGAATTGCATGATCCTGTCCAGCAGCGGAGTCTGACTCTTGACCGCCTCTTTGAACTTTTTTTCAAAGACGACCAGTTCTTCACGTAATATGGCTTGTGCTATCTTCATGCTATCTGCTATCCGTTTCAACCGGTCCGGTGTATCTTTCTCCGCGCAACTTTTCATTTATAGATAAGGGTGATGAAAATGCTGCCGGAAGAGGACTGCGAAGAATCAAAGGAACAGCAATATTACTACTTTGAAAATATTTTCCGGCCAGTGCATCTAATTTTAAATTTCGCCTGTCTAACGGTGAACTCAATACAACTTTTATTTTATATGTATTGTTAAAAAAATTTGGTTATTGCGCATCAATCTATATTTTTGCACCATATTCTTCTCAGGTTTAATTCATTCATTCACATAAACTTCAGTTATGGCAAGTAAAAAATTGACTCTTTTGATTGGGTTAATCTGCCTGTTTATGTCATACTCGCAGGCCCAGGTGGGCAATGGCTACCAGTACGACATACGGGACTCTTCTCTTATTCCTACCAGACGACTAGCACAGCACAATGAATTCCTGAATAATGCATACCCTTTTCCTGCCAAACCGAGGAATGAATGGGAAATCGGGGTGAAAGGCGGATATACGAGCACCTTTGGGGATGTACCTAACTGGGGGCCAACCGGCGGTTTCGGTTTCGATGTCAGAAAGGCCATTGGCTATATTTTCTCGATCCGGGCAGAATATGACTGGCTGAGGTTGAGGGGCCTGCAATACCAATATTCCCAGTCTTACGGAAGGAACACGTCTTTAACAGAGGCCAACCTCTTCCCTCCGGACGCCAATGGCAACTATGCACCTATCTTTTATAACTTCCGGTCGACGATCCATGAACTGAGTTTGCAGGGAGTGTTCAATTTCAACAATATCCGGTTTCACAAAGCCAAGACAGGGCTCAGCATCTATCTCTTCGGCGGCCCGGGCCTCGCAACCTACAGCACGCTGTACAAGCAGGACGACAGCTACCTGGCGGGATATGCCAATGTGATCGCCGAATACCCTAATGAAGACAATGCAAACAAGAAGGAGATCCGGAGTGCACTGAAAAGCGTGCTGACAGGCAACTGGAACCATATCGCCCAAAGGCCCTCTACGGCCAGCACCCTGGGTGGAGCGCCTCTCACCGTTGTCGCAGTCGCGGGAGTAGGGATGGAGTTCAAGCTGAGCAGCAAGCTGAATATCGCGGTTGAAGATAAGTTCACTTTCACCGGCACCCCCCTGATCGACGGACAAGAGTGGCAGAATAACTATACGCCGGGCGCCTCCCAGAGCATTGCGCAAGCGAGGTCTGCCGATGCCTACAACTTCGCTTCCGTCGGGATCAACTATAACATTTTCGGCAAACATGCCNNCCCCGTCACATGAAGCTGCCGAAGCCGGTGCTGGATGATGCCGATGGCGACGGAGTGACCGACCAGTTCGACCTGGAACCCAACACGCCAAAAGGCTGCCCGGTCGATACGCATGGTGTCAGCCTGGATACGGACGGTGATGGTGTACCCGATTGCCGTGACAAGGAAAAGATCACGCCGACCCAGTGTCAGCCTGTTGATGCAGACGGCGTCGGCAAATGCCCCGATCCGCAATGCTGCAAGGACCTGAAAAACCTGATCGATTCTGCCGGGTTGGGTAATGGCAAAAAATGTAACATCGGCAACCTGCCCAGCATTACCTTCAAGGGTCGCTCGGTCACACTGAGCAAGGATGCACAGGCACTTGTGGCCAGCGCAGCAGAACAACTGCGTAACAACCCGAACTGTAAGATAGCCGTCATCGGTTATGGCGAATCGAGCAAGGCCGCTCAAC